>JAUNMN010000004.1 GCA_030531795.1 Neisseria sp. | reverse complement strand
GAGCGACGGACTGTTAATCCGCAGGTCCCTGGTTCGAGCCCAGGTCGGGGAGCCAGTTTTTTTAAAGCCTAAACAACAGTTTAGGCTTTTTTTCATTGCCTACCCTCTCTACGAAGTGTGTCCATTTTGTGTCCAAAGCTGTTTAGGTTATCTAATACGGTCGCATGAGGCGCAAGGTGATCTATTGCCAAATGCGCGTAACGCATCACCATATCCAGTTTTTCCCATCCGCCCATTTCTTTTAATGCCAAGATAGGCACACCTTGCTGAACAAGCCAGCTCGCCCATGTATGCCTTAAATCATGCCATCTAAAATCGCTAATTCCAGCTTTTTGCAAGGCTTGCAACCAAACCTTTCTATTCAAACTGGTAATGGGCTGATTTTTGTTACTTGTGAACACATAAACTCTATGAACACCCAATCTATCCGCCAATACATTCATTGCCAACTCATTCAGTGGAATACCTATGGATCTACCTGATTTGGTTTCATCTGAATGTATCCAAGCTATTTTACGGTGCAAATCAATTTGCTCCCATTTGAGAGAAAAGACGTTGCTTTGTCGCAATCCAGTAGCTAGGCTAAATATCACCATTTGTCGCCAAAAATTATCTGGCAATGCCATGACTAATCGTTGTGCTTCATCTGCTTTTAGCCAGCGAATGCGCTTGGTTGGTTCTTTTAGCTGTTTCAACTTGGGTGCTTTATCTATCCATTCCCATTCATCACGGGCTTTGTATAAAATTGCACGAACAAGAGCAATATAGCGGTTCTTTGTACTTGCCTTACATGGCAACTCATTGATAACCCCCATAATGACTTCTCTTGTCAAATCATGAAGAAAAATTCCTCTCAATTTTCCAAGTTGGCGCAAACGGTTAATATCGGTGTCGATACTCTTTTTATCTGCTTTCTCATGAAGCCATTGCACAACTGCTTCGTCCCATAAGCGTTTAGGCTTGATGCCTATATAACGCTGTTGCCAAAATTCGTGAGCTAATTTGTCACGCAGCTCTTTGGCTTTCTGGATGTCTTGAGTGCCAGCAGAGCGTCTAATTCTTTTACCGCTTGGCGTCCTGATGTCAATATAGTATCTACCGTCACGTTGATAGATTCCTGCATTTTTATTTTTTTGCATTTTTGTTCACTCCTACTTTCGAGTGAAGCCAGCGCTTCTTCATTTTCTAATTCGTCCAGATATGCGTCAAGAGCTGCTTTTCTGATGCAATAACTCCTACCTGGTTTTACTGCCGCTATTTTGCCCTCCCTAATTTTTGCCCTAATGGTTTCTGGGTGGCATTTGCAGTATTGAGCGGCTTCAACAACATTAAATGTTTCCATCACATATACCATCTCAATAGCTTTTTTCTTAGCCTGTATCGTATTCATTTTGAATGTCTCCTATTGGCTCAATATTTCAATTCATAAACCACATAATCAGCTGTTTCTAAAAACGAAGCCAGCTTTCTGATTGCTTGATAACGTTTAATTTTCGTTTCAAGAATAAGATAACTGGCTGAACTGATATAGAAAAATAGACAGACATAGTTTTGTCCATCTGCATTAACTGGCATCAATCGATAATGTGGGTATTTGCCGTCTGCAAAATGGAATGATGAATTGACTTTTATCGTGGCTACAATTGTCTTACTTTCTATCAACATGATTCATTCTCAAATAAATTTTAGAACAATCATGATGATAAGCAATGCAATAACACTGACAACCAAAGTCAAATTCAGCTTATTCATCATTTCATTGATATGCGCTTCGGTTTGCACTGAAATCTTTTTCTGAATGCTGCTGTATAAACGCCCCTCGCTTTCTGTTAGCTGCTCATTGGTTTTTGCCAATAAATCTGCCAAGATTTGCTCGCGGTATTTTTTCAATTCCTCTGCTGCTTGAAGAATAGACTTTTCACGTTGCGCCAGCTCAACCATAAACTCTGCCGTAACTTGACTGTGTTCTACCTGCTGCTCTTGAAAAGCACGCTGAATACCATGTTCCTGCATCAGCAATACCGCAACAATCGGGTCATCAGCAGTTAGTTTCTGCCCTGATAAACGAAAAACATCTGCAATGATGTTATCAACATCTGTTTTTTCCATATTAGCCCTCTTTCGCAAGGTGTTCAGTGGCTGTGAACGACACTTGGTCTAACTGCTCGTATAAGCCTTTCTGCACGGTTTTCATGCGCTGACGTGGCATCATGCCGAAATGATTTGAATTCACCACCTCTGTTAAGCTCAAATTCAGATTACTCATTTCATGAATATCCTTGCCGTAAGTATCTGGATTACGGCTTGGAATACTCACAATGCCCACGATGCGCTCTTTATTTTGCTGATACGCGTTAAACTCCGTGAACTGCTTACCATCTACTTCAATTGCACCTTGAAATTCATTCAGCCACACCACAACCTCTGCCTGAATCGAATTTAAGATTTGCGTTAAGCCTGTCATACAGTCTTTTAATGCTTGCCCACCCTGTAAAGGAACATGAATAAGCAAACGAACACCGTTTTCAGCCAATAATGTAGCCACTTCGTTTTCAGCCAAATAAGACATCAATGGCACAAACGTAGCCGCTCCGTTGTCTACAACAGCGATACCGTCTTTCTCAACCAATTGCTCAATCAAACCATCAAAAAATCGGGTATCAATATCGTTGGAATCTGTCAAAATTTTAATGACTTCCACCTTAAAAGCCTTGTATCGACTAAAAGTTGGATTCACTGGGTCAGTATCAAAGCAAGTCAAAGGCAAATTAGACTTGTTTTGCAGATAATCCGCCAAAAATGCCGCAATCGTAGATTTACCGACACCGCCCTTACCTTGGGCAATAAAATGAACTTCTTTCATGGCATAACCTTTCGTATTTGTTATGAATCGTTTTTCACAAAAAGAAACCTGCTCAAATGAACAAGTTTTCGTTTGTAAAAAAGGCAGTCCCGAAGGACTGCCATAAAGCTGTTTTCAAGTGTGCCATACACCCGAAAGCAGAAGTGAAGCGTTTATTTACTATTGCGCATTTTGCCCTTTATGAATAGGACACAGCTTCAAAAAGTCTTGACGCGCCTTATGCGTTTTGCGCCATCTTTTGTGTTTGATAGAAAAATAACGTTTAAGAGACGGCGTACACTCATCAGGACGCTCTCCCGAAGCCAAACACAGCGTTGCTTCACAAGCCAAGCGCACATCACCAGTTAGCACATCCGTAGCCACGCTCGGAAAAGCCTCTGTTGCCACCAATGGATTTGCCTGAACAGGAGCAGTTGCCAGCACCGCAACCGCCATAACCGCCCACAAAGGTTTTTTCATATTCAAATTACACATATTCTTCATCATAGTTCCTTTCAGAAGAGATAAAAATAGCAAGTCTTTCACTTGCCCCAAGATGCCAATCGGTCATCACATTTAAATCACTACCAATCTTCCCAATAATCTTCATAACGTCCCCAATCAAACCTCGCCAAACTCACTACCCAAAAGCACACAGCCAAAACGCAGACGGCAATCGCTGCATAGCGTACATAATCCATGCTTTTCTCCTAAAAACACAAAAGCCGTCTGAAATAACAGACGGCTTATTCAATTAAAATAACTGGCTATCAGGATAAAAATCATCATCAAGAATTTGATACATTGTCCATATAGGCTCTACAGGAAAATCCGACTTCGCAATCCCCGTTTCCCCAGCAGCCGTTTTAACCGCATCCAACCAAATATCCAAAATCCATTCAGGATTTTCAAAATACTTTTTCAATGCAGGAGAAAACTTAATCAAACGCGGAATTTGAACACGATTCTCAACTATCGTTCTTTTCCAACTATTACCTCGATAATCTGGCTGATAAGCCCATTTAAGCAAATGAGCAATCAGATTAACCATTCTGCTTTCCAAAGCCCTGAGTTCACTTCTGCCCATACTTTCCATCTCTTCAACCAGATTTTCAATATCCAAACTTTCCCATTGCCCTGCTTTCAACAAAGCAGCCTGCTGAAAAGCCCAAGCTGAAAAATCCGTTTCATAAGAATTTGTCATTTTTTACCCCTGCCTACTCTTGGTCGCCAACCATATTAGCAAAAAACATTCGCATAAAACAACAATCCAAACAGAAGCCTGCTCATTCAAACAGGCTTGAATTTAGATTCAGATAACAGATTTATCTGATGCAAATGTTCGGAATAGTGTTCCGATTAATTGTCCCCGAATATGCGGGGATTGAAAAATAAATTGTCAATTGATGCTTATCTCTACAAATACAAACGGATTTACCTTACCGTTTATTTGCAAATTACGCATCACATCGGAGATACGCCCCGATTAAATATGATACGTTCAGCCACCACCTATTACCGGACGCACTTCGCGCTACCCGGATGCATGGCGTTATATTTTCGGTCTGCTGAATGCAACCTGCAACACTTACCGATTTACCTTTGAGCCGTTTGAAATAGCGAACGACTTTTGAAATGAAGGCGGTTACTACGATTCCAAATTTTATAAAGAACTTAAACATAGACACATATTAGCCACAGGTAATAAATAATGCAAGGAAAATATTAGCCAAAGGTAATCATTTACACTTCTTTATGAATAAATCATTGATTTAAAACTAAATTTAGTTATGTAAATTTGCAAGAAAATAAAAAAGCCCTGAATAACAGGGCTGATTTGAGAAAATTTGATGCTTACTCGTGGTTCTAAAAACGCTGAAATATTTGAGATTGTCCTAGTAAAACTTTTCCAACTACAATCAATCCATTTCTATCTTTTGAAGAAATTTCCCAGCTCTTATACCGTCGATTATCTGGAATTACCAATAAATTACTTCCTGCCATTTGCAAACGTTTCAAATGCAAGTGATTTCCAACTAAAAATAAATAAACACCGTCCCCATCATAGCGATTAATAGAAATATCAATAAAAACCAAATCTCCTTGTTCCAAAGTCCCCGACATATTATCTACTTTGACATTAGTCAATCTTAAGCTACTTGGATTTTTGGCAGTAAAAATACGTCTATACTGGTCTTCTGTGTATTCAATATATGAGATATTCGCTGCAATATCAGAAGTATTGATTATATATTGTCCTAAAATATCATCACTAAGCATTTTAATTGTAAATGGCGATACCGCCACTTCATGTGCCTTATCCTGAACACTGGTATTTGACCAAAATCCTTTACCACTAGCAAGCCAATCAGGATCACACTCGAGAAATTCAGCCGCGCGAAGCAAGTTCTGCCCCTGCAAAGTTTTAGTCCCCCCATGTAACCATTTAGATACTGACGGAGGTTTAACTTTGCAATATTTCGCCAAATCGGCTTGGGTTTTACCCAAATCAACGAGACGTTTTTTAATTCTATCTGACAATGTATTCATTCTTTCATTATCGCTGTCAATAATTTTCCTTTGGGAAACTTAAAAAAAGAAATTATTGATTTATCAATTAGCCATGGGTAATATGTCGTTTTATAACGTTAATTACCATGAAGGAGCTACTATGAATCCATACACTTTACGCGACTGGTTACAACAACGCAGAGGTCGTTTGAAAGAAATGGCAGAAGCACTAGAAATCAATTACTCATGGATTTCTCAGATTGCCAGCGGCAGAAAAAAAGCCCCATTAGAAACAGCAATCAGAATTTCAGCCTACACCAACAATGAGGTAACGGTTGAAGCGATTGCTGCTGCTTATAAACATAAAAATAAGTCTTAAATCATATGTATATCGCCGATTTACGCCATTTCTTTTCAACGGATTTCGTGATTTTTCGCGAGTTCGTGGCTTTGTGTGGCTCTAATTCTCAAGCTTCAAATCTGCTTGCTAATTTATTTTGGTGGAGTGATGTTGCTGAGAAAGAGCCACACCGTAATGGCTGGATTTTTAAAACCGCTACTGATTTGAAAAAAGAAGTGGGTTTGACTCGCCGTGGCTACGAAAAGGCACGAAAATTTTTGTATGAAAAAGGCATTATTCAATACAAACGTGCTGGCGTATTTGGAAAAATGCATTGGCAAATCAATAAGGAGCAATTATTAAGATTAGTTTGCCAAATCAGGGGAATCCCCTTCCCTGAACAGGATTCGCGCTATCAATTTGATATGGATAATTTCCGTTTGGATAAATGGATTGACCTGCCTTTGTGGAATGCTTTCATCAAAATGCGTGAAGCAAAAATGGGAAAAAAGGTTTCAATCAAAGCCAAAAAGAAATTGCTCGACCAGTTGAAGTCTCTTCGGAAGCAACAATTGGATTTAAAACAAATTATGGAGCGAAGCATTGCAGCTGAATGGGCTGGATTCTATGCGCCAAATGCAAAATCATTGTCTTCTGAACAACTTCAGCAAGCCAAAATGAAAGCGGAATATCAGGCTGTGTTTGCTGAAAAGCAAAGAGAAGCCAAGCAGGCAAATAGTCCGCCACCTGATACTGAACGAGAAGCTCAAAAAATCGCTGATATAAGTCGTGAAAAAATTCGGGAAATCCTGAAGAAATTAAATCAAAAACAGTAATTAAAGGCTGTTGGAATCGGTGTATCTAAAATCCATTCCGACGGCTTTCTTGTGCTTGAAAACACCGCTGAAATGGCTTTTTTGCCATGTGCGGTGTTTTTATTTTGCCGTCTGCGAAAAAATACCTCAAAAAAATATTCCAAAATCATAAAATTTTGTTTTCAAGACCTGTTTTTCTTGCTCAAAATCCATTTTTCTCAAAAATAAATTTCTTTTTAGAATCTTATGTTTGTACATTTTGTACACAGTAGTTTGCACATTAGATACATTCTGGTTTGTACAAATGGTACACGCTCTATACAAAGAACACGTTCAAAGACCACATTCATAGAATAATGGAATCAAGTCTGTTTATTTTTTAGTCAATTTAAGAAATTGGTTGTGGATATAGAGATTTAGTGGATATAAAAACCTTTTTTCAGGAAGATATAGACACGTTTTGTGGATAAGTGGGTATGAATGGAAATTTAGCAGATTGGATAAAGCGCATTGAATAAAGAAATATGCGCCAGAAATTAAACAAAACCGCCCACTCACAGAGCAGGCGGAAACTTGCGTTTTTTGATTGTACTAGAGAGTAAATAGTTGAGCTAAAAATGCTCTCAAACTCAAACAGTGTATCCCCTCATAACTGTTTGCTTCAAATTCATCCATCGTTACCACATATTTTGGATAATTGTCTTTTATTTTAAGCAAGTTACCAAACTCTCGCTCCAAAGTCTTTTCTTCATTAATGGTAAGAGTCGCTTGTATATAGATGGTTTCGCCATTTTTTTCTGCCACAAAATCAATTTCTTGATTAGATAATCCACCTATTTTGACATCAAAACCTGCGATTTGAAGATGATTGAAAATCACATTTTCCAACAATTTAGCACGGTCTTGTACGCGATAGCCAACCAATGCGTTTCTCAATCCTAAATCTTCAAAATAATATTTTTCGCCAATCTCAAAAATACGCTTTCCCTCAATATCATAACGGGGTACTTTGTGAATTAAAAAGGCATTTGCTAAATAATTTGCATAATTTTGCACCTGCATCACTGATGCAGAAATTTTTTGTGATTTTAAAAAATCACTGATTTTTTTCGCAGAAAAAAGATTACCAATATTATCAGCAAGAAATATCGCCAACTGTTCTAAAAACTGAGTATTTCTCAAAGAATAGCGATTTACAATGTCTCTAATGGCAACAGTGGAATAAATATTTTTGAGATATTCAAAAATAATATTGTCCTGCAAAGGCAAATCTTTCAAAAAAGGTAATCCCCCATATTTTAAAAACAGAGCCATAGATTTGTCGCTGTCCTCTAATTTCATGAACTCTAAAAATTCAAAATATGACAATGAATGCACATTAATCTCAATTGCTCGCCCACTTAAACTGCCTGCCACATCTTTTGACAATAAATGGGCATTGCTCCCAGTGCAATATAAATCCAACTCATCATCAAGCAATAAAGAGCGCAATGCCTGTTCAAAATTTTCAATTTCTTGGATTTCATCAATGAACACATAATTCATTTGACCCGTTTTTTTATGCGATAACACATATTGATGTAAGTCTTCTGCAGTTTTCAAATGACTGAATGCTAAATCTTCTTTATTGATGTACAGAATTGCAGCATCGTTATTATTGGCTGTGAGCTGCCCCATAATTTGAAATAAAAGATAGCTTTTGCCGACGCGGCGTTGTCCTGTAAACACCTTAATTAAGTGTTTATCAATGAATGGTTGAACACTGTCCAAGTAACGCTTGCGGTAAATCACATCTTTCTTCATTGGCTCTCCCAAACTAAATTCATTAGTTCTCATTAAATAAGTTTTAATTATACATGAAACTATATCTAATCATTGAAAAAGTTTTATCTATAATTAAAACTATGGAAAATATTTTAGAACTATAAGATATACTTGAAATATAGGAAAATAAAACGCCTGCCCTTACGAGCAAGCGAAAACATTTCTTATGCCAAACAACTAAAACATTTCCGAATCAGGAATCTCTGTTTGCCAATTAAATTTACCTTTAGGAATGGTCAAATTTGTTACGCCCCCATCATTAGTCGATTGAGAAATAGGATTTGAAGTCATCTCATTCTCTATATTGACTGACTCATTATGAACCACGCCTAAATGTGGGCTGTTCATACGAGTACGGATAAACCAATTGATTGTTGTCAAGCCAACGCTTAGATTATTTTCCGCAAGAAATCGCTGAATTTGTTTTTGGGAAAAACCATTTTGCTTGAGAGTCAAAATATCCTCTTTAAATGGCTCTAATTTAGAAGCCCGTCCACTCTCCTTTTCCCGATTCATGAAATTTTTAACTGAAATTGCCATGAACTATCTCCCATCTATTTAAATCTAAAATAATCTATAATTAATCTAATTATAATCTATTTAAGTCTAAAAATAAATCTATTATTAACCATTATAAATCTATTTAGTATCCAAACTACATCTAATTTAATCTAAAATTTAATCTAATTAAATCTATCAAAATCCAATAAATATCTAACAAATAAACTAATAATATCCTATCAATGCGTACTTCTTTTCTCAAAAGAGGATATTTCGTGAGAAATAAGGTAATTTAACTAAAACGCAGGATAGGCAACAGCCGACAAAACAGCCCCTAATGGGGCGTTTTGAAAATTCTGCCAAGCAGAAACGCCACTATGTGGCTGACTAATAAACCAATAAATATTAGTTTGAGCAAAGTTAGCTTAATATGCACACGAATCTTCACAAATAATGAAATCCGTAAATTTTCCCTAAAATAGTGGTGGTAACGGGTATTGCGACATTTGTGAAGGTAAGAAAAATAAGTATTGACATTTATATTGAGAAGCCTCACAATTGCTCTTAACACACTCACCATGCCTAGTTACCAAATTTATTTTTTGGTAATGCACAAATCGGTGGGTTTTTTTTTGCCTAGGAGATAAGCATGGCTGAATTTCTCAAACCAGCAAAAAGTAATGTTGATTTACTAACAGAATGGGAAAACCGAGGTCTACAGATTCCTGATCTTGTTCGTGCAGAACGATATCTTGACTTTATTGGTTATTATCGTCTTTCAGCCTATACTATTCCTTTTCAAACCACCACAAACTCACATCAATTTAAAGCTGGTATAACATTTGACGATGTGCTGGATCTTTATGTATTTGATCGAGAACTACGCTTATTGATTATGGATGCTATTGAACGTATTGAGGTTGCTGTTCGTAGTCAAATAAGCAATGTCATGGCATTGAGTTTAGATGAAAATGGTCAGAAATATGGTGCATTTTGGTATTTAGAGGGACGACATTTCCAGCAAAAATATGAACATATGAAATTACTATTTAGCATTGAAAAACAGCTTCTAGATGAGCGAATCCGTTTAGATCGAGACATTAAAAATATTCACAAACGCACCAAATTATCTGATCAACAAAAGCAAACACTGATAGATAACGCACAAAAAGAAAATTTTTTACGGCACTATCTTTCCAATTACGACTTACCCAAATTACCGCCTTGTTGGATGATAATGGAAATGCTAACTTGGGGAGAGCTGAGTCATCTATATGCTGGGCTAAAATCGAATGCCATAAAAAACATCATAGCACGCAAATTAGGATTAAATGCAGAAATTTTAGAATCTTGGCTAAAAGCCTTTAACAGTATCCGTAATTTTTGCGCCCATCATAGCCGCTTATGGAATCGGGAATTAGGGGTAAAAATCAAAATACCACGTACAAGCCACATAAAATGGCTGAGTAAGCCTACGCATAGCAGGAATAAGCCTGCGCATAGCGGGAAAATTCAATTTGAGAGAAGGATTTATTCCATTTTAGTAGCAATCCAATCCTTACTTTATACAATTAGCCCTCACTCGAGCTGGGCTCATAGATTAAAAACATTAATGGATAAGTACCCAAAAGTCACGAAATATAATATGGGAATGCCTATTGATTGGGAAAAAGATCCATTTTGGTTAGATGCTTTAAAATAATTGAAAAATTATCTGACATAAAATAACCACTCTAGTGTTTTGAAAATTCTGCCAAGCAGAAACGCCACTATGTGGCTGACCAATGACACTAGCTTGATACAGAAAAGCCACGGAATCCCGTGGCTCTTATCTATCGTTCAATTTCAGGTTCATCAACTGAAATCTTTTGTTGAATTTCACTCAATTGAGAAGTGTACAAATGAGTTTTTGCCTGAATTTGAGTATCCAGTGGTGCATTGGCAATTGCTTGTAATGCAGCACTAGCAACTTGTTTTTGAAATGGGGAAAGTAAATTCTGATGAAGTTGATACTTCTTCTCAAGATTATTGAAAGCCTGATATTCAGGAGAGTTAGAAATCCGATGCAATTCATTTTCAATAAATTTACTCGGCATTTTTCCCTGATGAGTCTGGCTATCGAAAAGCAAACTCTCTCTGGAATAAACAACAAATCTGTCTGCCTTCCCAGAAGAAAAGACAATATCTGCATTCTTTGGTAAATTTTCTACCACTAAATCGTGATGTGCTTTATCTGTATAGCGCGGAGCTTCACCAGCAGCTTTCATTTGCTCATAACGATCTAGGGTACTTTGCCAACTAATCTCTGATGGCGTTGTTTGAATGTAGACGGAAGTCTCATAACCATGCCTACGCATATCATCTAGAGTTTTTAAAGGGGTTTCAGCAGTACGAAATGTACCTTCAACCGAAATATTGTAATGTTCCTTGAGAGCCTTCTCTATTATAAGACCAGTCATTTTTCCTGCAAATTCAGCAGTATATTTGGGAGCATCTTTACCATATTTCTCTTGAATTTCTTCAAAATCAGGATGATAGCGACGAAATTCATCACCATTAATGACTAAAAGATTGCCATTTAAATCAGTATTAATTAACCTAGTCAAATTGGATTTTCCAGCACCTGGCTGACCACCTAATACAAACCCTTTCGGCGTAGAAGAAGAAACAATTTGCCTTTCATCAGTTAAATCTTGCCAAATAGCCTGAAATATCCGCAATTCTTGTTCATGACTCATAATAAACCCCATTCACCCTAAATAGTTAAATGGAATATTTCTTATCAATCTCATTACATTCAAAAACAATTTCCTCAAAATCAATTTCATCAGGAATCGATGAATACAGATAGCGGCGCAATTCAACCAGTCGCGTTTGCTCTACTGTTCTCTCGGTAGAATAATTTCTTTTTTTAGCAATCAAAGCTAGCAAAGAAGCAATGCGTTCAATTAAAGCATCTTTTTGCATTAAAGTAGCCATTTTTTATCCTTCCTAATTCAAACATTACTTATTAATGAAATATTGCCATTCATCTTTTTTAGCTTCTAAAATCCCAAAAGCCTACAAGAGCAATAATTTTATCGGATATCTTGCCTTATATCCATTAGATAATTACAATGAAGTAGTCTGTTTACTACTTTCAAAGTGCTTTCAAAGGAGTTCATTATGCCAGCCATAATTACCTCACAAGACTTTAATCGCCGCATTAGTCAGGCTCAACGTGATTGCGAGAAAGAGCCTGTTTTCATTACCAATCGTGGGCGTTTAGCTTATGTTTTATTGAATTATGAAGAATATCGACGTTTGTCTCATAAGGAAAGCATCGCGGAAGCACTTTCTGCACCTAGTCAAATGGAAGAGATGATGGATTTAGAGTTCGATCGCGCAAATTTTGAAACTCGCTCATTTTTTGGAGAAGAGTAATGTATTTGTTAGACACCAACATTATCTCTGAAATTCGTAAAATTAACAGCGGTCGCGCAAATCATGGAGTTGAAAAATGGGCTAAAAGTGTAGATAAGGAGCTGATGTACATCAGCTGTATTTCTTTATTGGAAATGGAGCAAGGCATTTTAAGTTTAGAACGTAAAGACGCGCAGCAAGGCAGCCTGTATCGTTCATGGTTTGAGAATATCGTGAAACCACAATTTCAGGATAAGGTTATTCCAATTGATGCCTCTGTTGCCTTGGCATGCGCCAAAATGCACGTTCCAAATAAAAAGAATCTTGCAGATAGCCTAATTGCAGCCAGTGCCAAACAACACAGACTTATTGTGGTTACACGAAATGAAAAAGACTTTCTGGAAACAGGAGTTCAACTTTTAAATCCATTTTCAGAAGATTAGTACAAAGTCCCGACTGGACGTGAAAAAGCCAAGAATCTATCTTCTAATGTCGATTTACACATTACACCAGAATCAATGGGCTTTAAACTACCGAGTTTTACGGTGTAATCTGATAAAAACAACCATATTTATTGTTATCCATGCCTAAAATCTTTTTTCCTCTCTTTATATTGGCGCATAACCAGTTTTACCAATGATACGCTACATTCCGCCAATCGCGCCGTTTCTTGCAGTGTATGATTTTTACGCAACTCAATAATCAATTGATGCTTTTTCACATCAGCTTGTTTACCTTTAAACCGCCCATTCTTTTTAGCTTCTGCAATCCCAGCAGCCTGCCTTTGTCTTCGTTGCTCATAATCATCTCTAGCCATTTGAAGAGCGATTTTTAATAACATATTTTGCACACTCTCTAATACAATTTTTGCTATTTCCGAATCAGTATGGATTTGGCTTAAATCAATAATATTTGGAATTGCCAGCAATGCCCCTTTTTCTTTGATGCGATTCACTAATTTTTCAGCTTCGTGTAAAGGCAAACGAGTAATACGGTCAATGTGTTCAGCAATAATCACATCCCCCTCTTGTAAATCATCTATTAATTGATTAAGTATGGGGCGATCCGATCTAACACCCGAGGCTTTCTCTCTGTATACACCTGCAATATAATAGCCTTCTGCCTTTGCCTTCTCAATTAAAGAATCTTGGCGATTTAAATTTTGTTCATTAGTACTGACACGTTGATAAATTCTTGCCGCTTTCATCACTATTCTCAATATTCAATGCCATAAATACAATTATGGTACAAAAAGTCCATAAGTTCACAATCATTAGCTGATTGATAAAAAGAAGAAAGTTTCTCATTAAATTGTGGCAATATCTGCTCCGAAATTTCCAATACACCACAACCGCCAGCCATCATCATTGCATTTGCAAACAAAGTTGCTGTACGCTTATTCCCATCCCAAAATATTTGATTTCTCATAAAAGCCAGCATACTGCGAATAGCAATTTCAGTATTTGAATGGCTTTGATTTTTAATTTGCTGGAATAAAATATCGATTTCTTGCTCAGTCATCGGTTTAGGTGTATGTCGCGAACCATCAAACAGCGTTACCCCGACAGAGCCTGTCCTGAACTCACCAGCAGCTAAAGAATCTTCTTGTGCCACAATTCCATTAATTTTTTTTAACAGTGAAATATCTACTGCTTTTCCATCTAAAACATGCTGTAATACATACAGATAACCACGCTTAAGATGCAAGATTGTTTGAATATCACCGAGAGAAACAGAGGCAACATTTTGACCATTAATAATTTGTTCTGTTTGCAAGAGTGTAGTTTTGCAATCCTCAAAACGGCTTAAATGATGAATTTGTGCAACCAACACTTTTTTGGCAAGAAACAAGTTCTCTTTTAAAGTGAGTGTAAATTTATTAGGGTATTTCATGATTATTCTCGTCTTTTTTAGCAGAATCGATTAATGGATAATTTATCGCTCATTTTATCGCTTACTAGATGAGCGATAAAATGAGCGATTAACCAATTATGATTACAATACTCCATCAAATAATGATTCATTTATCTTCTCTTATTTCATCAACAAATTAAATTGAATGTAATGAGCTTGACTTCAGGTACAACATAAAAGCCAAAATTTATTGCTTGCTCGTAAAGATACACTTCTTTTACCGCAACAGAACTAAATGTACAGTCATTTTCTTATCCACAGATTTTGTCATTTTTTGTGCATGTGGAAAAAACATGCACAAGACTTTCGGTTTTTGTGTGCTAGTAATTCAATAGCAGTTTAGAAAACAAACTGCCTAAAAAAAACAGTCAATTAGAGTATAGCCATTTTGACCATATTTAAGCATAAAAAATAGAGTGGATAATTTAGACATTCTGGACTCAAATTGCCCTTGTCTAAATTATCCACTCTATTTATCTATCTTTCAATATCACTTACTTCTAAGGTTTGAGAATATTTCTGCCTATAATTACTCATTGCATCATATTTAGCTTGTGCTTGAGTTGTTAGTGGCTGAACAATCATTTCTTTTGCCAATTGACTAATGATTTTGGCTTCGGACTTATGTCCCATTTTGTAGAGTTCGCGTGCGATTAAGCCATATTGCTCAAAAATATAACCTCTCGTTTGCATTGTTTCTTTAATAAATGGGTGCTTTGGACGCTCATTATTCTTAATGGCTCTCAGGAGCTCTTCTATTTCCTGTTTATCCACATAGCCCATCTTGCCACGTCGTCTCATTGCTTTCAGTGTACTATTTTCTGGCTTAATTACCTTTCCTCTATGCTGACGACGCGTAGCAGCACATTCTACGCCTTCTTCCCTTAATTTTTCAGCAAAATGGACGCGCCATTCAAATAAATCATTCTTTCTGGGGTTCATGCGCTGACCAAATTCATCACGCATTAAAACACACAAATGGACATGAGGATGCCCAGGTTCGCCTTCTCTCTCTGATTCATGATGTAAAGCAAAAACATATTGATGTCCTTCAAATTGCTCTGCAGCAAAATTTCGTGCTGCATTCAAAACAGCATTTGGCGGTGTTCCAGACGGCATAGACAAAACAATATTCAACGCTTCTCGATACTGACTTCTTTCAGGAATACCCAGATTTCCCCATTCATGAATAAACTCCTTGATAGATTTACTCCCTTCTAATTTCTCACCCGACTGAGTTTCTACTGTGATTTGCCCATTACGTGAAATATACTCCAAATGACTACGAATACCCTTTATGCCGTTTGAGTTTTTACTCATTCTCTTGGGAATTTTTACCATCACTTCTGGATGTTTTTGAGCAGCTGCTTTTAAATTAACTAAACCACACCCTTGCTTAACGCTTGATTTTTTTCCCCAAGGAAAGATTGGTAAATTTGAATCACGCTTTTTGACCACACGAGTTTTATACCCTAAAAACCATTCATCTATATCGCGTTGCGAAATCATGAAATACTCCTATTCTCCCTCTAACCTTTGCCTGTTATTCAATAGAACTTGACCTACATATTCAGTGTGCTCCCGAATGAATGTAGTCAATTCTTGAATGTGCTCCAAAGTTAAAGAAACACTCTCTCCCACATTCATCTGTCTTGCAATTTGATTCAAATTACGCCCGATTCTAAGCAATTGATAGTTAGATTGATAAAGAGCCTGTATTTCATAATCTGAAATAACAGGCTCTTTATCCATATGCTCAATAATGATTCCCAAAGCAACCATATTGGCACTCATGTGTTTTACCAAAGATGATTTTTCAAGGTAATTCGCCACATTTGCAGGTAGTTTCATTTCTAAGCGTGTTTTTTCCTGCTTGCCTTCTAAATCTTTCACTTCGGTTGTCTTGCATTCAATCTCCGTAGAAATTTGTTCAAGAAGTAAACTACGCGCTAAAAAAGACACGCTTTTTTTACCTGTCTTTTCAACTGCAACCAAGCGCAATTTATTCAATTCATCTTGGCTTAATCCATAAACTTTTATCATAACCATCTCCACAAAACAAAACCGCCCCAAAGGGCGGCTTTGTTTTTTCATTTTTTAACGAGAAAGTTCAGGCTCATAACCATCATGCGTTATGCTCGGACTGTACGTCTCCTGTTTAACTGAACTTCCTTGCACTTGACTTGGATTGGGAATTTGAATCGGCTTCGGTAAATCTAATTTACTACCGTGCATATTTTTAGCGGTATGCTCATAATAATTACGAAGGGCTTCTGTACGAATTTCTCCTTTTAAGCCCCTTATTGAATCCATGACACCACGCTCATAAAAAGCCAACTTTTTTTGTTCTGGCTTACTCAATTTTTGTGCCTTATTCATATAAGCAGTTTTAGCTACGACTAAACCAGTATCTTGTGCTGCAGTTGTCATGCTATTGGTTTGCTGTAAGACTTCTGCTGGAATTTCTTCCCGACCAATTGCATGAATCGGTATATCAATATCGGTATCTGCACGAGGCGACATATTGATTTGGCTGTCAGACGGCAAACTACTTTGCATTTTTAGTCTTTCAGCAGAAGCCAATAATTCACGATCAACCTGTTCATACACCTGCTCATTCGACTGAGAATTAGAAATTGATTTATCCACCTCTTTCTCATTTTGCAATGTCAAAGATTCATTAATGTTACGCTCATTAGCCAAAACTGCTTCTACATCATTGCGTGCATATTTTTCTCTTAAAACTTCAACCTGCTTCAAATCAGCCTCTGTCGGCACATAACCACGTGTCTGAATACCCTGCACAGTCGCTTCAATGAACATCAACTGTTTAAACTCTTTCGAGCCTGAAAGCTTGATATTATCCCAACCTTTGGCTTTCACAACGTCTAACATATCCCGAACCGTTTGTGGGTCTTGACGAGAGGTTTTAAGTTTTTTCCCCTTATCCTCAAACAAAATCGTTTGCCCATCGGCGGCAGAATAAAACTTACCACCAATTGTATGATAACGAGTTCTAAGGTTATCAGGCATCTGATATTCCAAATCTAAAATGACTTGCTTTCTTTTATCCGACTCTTCTACTAAAGAAAATGAATCAATTTCTTTGCCCACAATAGTTGAATCAGGTTCTAAAACTGTTTTTTTGATTTGTGAGGCTTCTGTCTTTTTATGAATATCTTGTTCGTATCCATCAAATTCAATTTGATTAGTTTCTGCTTCTATTGATTTCATCTCTTCATTCTCCTTTTCATGCCTATTCATTCCAGCAATTATTTGCTCACGCACAGCATCAATACCTGCTAGCTGATGTAAATCATTAAAATCACTAGGAAGTGGAAGACGACCTTGTTCATCAAGCTCCTTTCCCCTTTGATACTGCTGAATTTGAGTCATCGTAAATTCGGCTTGAATTGCAATTGCCCTTTCTCCAAATAAAGATGCGACTTGTTCAGCTTTTTTAATACCTGTTTGAGACGCATCATTATCTGCTGCAACGATAACTGGTGTATGCCGTGGCAGCTTCTGAACCATACGCTCAGCAACTTTAACCATATTACCTGCATTGAAAGCAACAATGACAGGCTTCCCCACCGCTTGATGAATACTTGCAGCAGTCGCCCATCCTTCCGCTATTACTACCCCCTTTTCTACTTCTTCTGCTTTACCAATAAAAGCATACCCTCCTTGCACTTGTCCGCCAGATAAAAAGCGTTTTTCTCCATCTTGATTAATGAATTGCAAATTAACAATTTCTCGTTCGTACATCACTGGAATCACAAGATTATTGTCATTTTTATACTGGTTCTGACGTAATCCAGAAATAACTGCCAAATCCATAATCCCCTTTGCTTGTAAATAAGGGTGATTAAGAGAGGTGGACTTACTATTCTGCCAAATGGTTTGCGCGGTACGTTTCGCTTTCATTTTGGCTTGTTGCTGTGCCAACTCAGCAACTTGGCGCTTGGCATCTGATTCAGCCTTACGCTTTGCTTGTTCTGCTTCACTCAATTGAACAAATGGCTTACTTGGTTTCCAACCATTCTGACGTGCCATTTTCCAAACAGATTCAATATGCCAAATTCCTACTTTCAAACTTTTCCAAGTAGTTTTTGCATCTCGTGCATTGTAATTATCTGCCTGACGTGACCAATCATCCCATATTTCAAAACCGTTTTCTCCTAATTCATCTTTAAGTGCAGCCCCAATATGCCACCAATCATCACGATCATTTGGCTCTATATAACTCAATGCTCTACGAATATCATCAATATCACTCATTTTTCAGCTCCTTGAAATGAAAACAGCCTACATACAGTAGGCTGATAAATTATCAGGCTTTCTGACTACCTGATATTTCTCCTATCATTTGACGAATAAATGGCAAACTGTCCTCTCCCCAGTTTTCAGCTAACACTGGAATCAGGGCTTCCACATATTTTGGTGAACTATTAGGCGGCACAATAGAAGCAATAATTGTTCGAGCAATTTCATCCGCATTAACCGCATCGCCCCAATAAAAACTATCCAACTCTTCCACAGGAATCGGTTCAGCCTTTGGGCTATTGCCTACTGCTTTACGCCTAACATGAATACTTAATACTGGAATTTCAGGCAATGCCCAATGACTTCTTTTATTAAACACAGAGTCTTTGTAATACACAATTTTCTGTGCATAGATCGGGCGACTATTGCCTAAACTGATAATGCAATCGCTTTTAGCCATCATTTTTAATTCATCAGGATTCATTACTGCCCGTCGTTGGTCACTGATACTGGTACTTTTACTCCCTCCTTTACCTGCTGAACGAGAAACCGATTTTGCTTTATAAGTTTCGTAACCAATTAATTTACTGTATTCCTCCGCATCATTTTGTTCACGTGGTGGATAAACAATTTGACAACCAAAATTAGTAAAAAAAGTACGCGTTGCCTCTCTTCCATATAAATCAGTTACTTGTGATGGCGTTTGAATAATCAGCAATAATCTTAATCCATAGCCAGCAATATACGACACACCATGTTGCACCGCAGGAATAACCCCCAATGCTGTGAACTCATCCATCAATAAACAACATTGATATTTCAAAACTTCTGGATTATTCGATGGCAAACCTTGCTGTACATTAATGCTAATCAACTGACTAAAAAACAAATTCGTTAATCTTGAGAATATTGCTGTTTCGGTAGGCACAACACCAATATAAATGGTCATCCGTTTTTTACGAACTTCATCGAGGAAAAAATCATCTCCACTGGTTGCTGCTTCAACAACAGGGTCAATGAAAATACCCAATGGTGCAGTTAATGTTGCCAAAATATCTGCCCCAGTTTTTGCATTACCATTTGCAAAGCCTAATAGCAAAGTTTTGCAATTTGCACTTAATTTGGTATGTTCTTGATGCTCGCGTAATGAAATTTCCTCTTTAATCCACTCAGTCAGCGTTTTGCCGTCTGCAGGTGTTGTCAAACGAAATAAATTTGCCAATGTCGTCTTGTTTTCAGAAAGTGAAAGGTCGCGTTCATTTTCTGTTTCCACCATATACATGAGTAAACCTGCAAATAAGTTTTGTGCTGACTCCTGAAAAAAAGTTGCACTACCACTGTCCTTGGCAGGTTTTGGATACATAATAGCCGCAATATTTTTAATATCCTTGTAAGTGTAGGCAGGATTTCGGCTGATATAAGTACATGGATTCCAACGATGACTAAGCAAAGGGGCATTAGGATTACGCTCATGCTCTGGCATTTTGCCACTGGGATTAAACAAAAAAACTTCTTGCCCATTCGCTGCGCGAAAGCCACTTGTGATAAGAAAATTTTCTAGCTTTGGATCAAAAACAACCATACTGTCTCTGTAATGAAGACAATTGGGAATGACAATACCGACACCTTTACCTGAACGAGTAGGGGCAGCTAAATATAAAAATTCATTACCAGACCAACGTAAATAATCATTACCGTATTTTCCGATTAACAAATCTGGCTCTTCATTTCCATTGAACTGCTTTTTCAGAAGACCAAATTGAGTAATTTCCGCCCGATTAGCAAAACGTGCTGAGCCATGCAATTCCCGTTTTGGCTTCATTACAAATCCTGCTAATAACAAGACAATGACCATCAGAGGTAATAAACAAGCCACGCCTACTGATACATGAAATGCCATTAAAAAATTACCCTGCAAACGATCGTAATATTGCCAATAATCCAATAACATAGCGACAGATGGTGCAGCCCTTAAATGCAACCAATTCACCATGATTGTGCTGCCAACGTATAAGCCACCCACAATGGCTATCGGCAAAATTAACAACACGATGACTACTAAGCCAATCAATTTATTTTTCATATTGCCCCCCATGAATAACGCCCACTCTTAAAGTGGGCGTTATAAACCTCTATAAATATTCAAGACTGTTTGCAGACGGCATTTCCGATGTATCCTGTACTGTCTGCTTGGTATGAATAATTTGCATTTCATTAGTAATAATTTCATAGACTGTTTTTTCTACGCCATGTGAATCTGTATACCGTCGTGATTGCAATTTACCAATAACCATCAAACAATCTCCCTTTTTCATATAGCGACAGATTGTTTCAGCTTGCTTACCGTAAACAATCGCTGTAAACCACTCTATACGCTCCTTGGGCTCTCCCGTTCGTTTATCACGCCATTTTTCCGTGTATGCAATAGAAACATTAGTTACAGGCATTTCGTTAGATAGATAGCGTAACTCTGGGTCTTTACCTAAATTGCCCATTACTTCAATCTTATTTAAATATGGCATCATCATTCTCCTTCATTCAAGTTCGCCCACGCATCGCGTAGTATTTCTCTACTGGGTCAAAATAAAGCTCCGTCATATGAGTTTTCTCAAAAAAAGCCACAATATCAATCGTAGACTTTACCGAATTAAGAATATAGTCATATTCCATTGTTTGCCCAGTTGCAGATTCTTTGGCTAATTGAGCAATGCGATAATGCACACTCCTTGCATCATTTGCGTGTACCGATGTCAGCCCTCCTGGATGCCCCGTATTAAGTAAAGAGAGATAATCCCACGCTTCATCTCCACGCAACTCTGTAAGAAATACCCTATCAGGCTTTAAGCGCATACAGGCTGCAATCAACATTTTGGCTGTAATATGACCTTTGAAAAACAAATGGGCATGATTCGGATGATTTGGCAAATTCAATTCATGCGTATCTTCCAAAGTAATAATACGCGTTGCAGACGGCACTAAATCAGCAAGTGCCTTAGTAAATGTTGTCTTACCTGACCCCGTTCCGCCCACCATACAAATATTCAATTTATGCTTTATTGCCAAGGCAAAAAAAGCATTCATGTTTCGGTTAGCTTTGTATTCCAACATTTCATATTGCCACTGGGCTAACGGCACATCATGAGGCAACTTCATTTTGTCGCACACATCACGAAAATAACGACCATCCAACTCAATATTGCCTACATCCATCTCTGATAAACAAGTTCCGTACGCCGATACATCTTGAAAATGACTTACTCTTCCAGTCGCAATGTAATCGTTTAATGAAAAACGTGTGTTTGATGGCTTACGAAAAGCAAAAACAATGGTTTTATCTTCACAAGAAGGTGGAATCATAATGTGACCACGTTCACCATCTGGTAATGTAACCGAATGAATCGGGTTTTCCATGCTGATGTGCTTTGTATTGTAAGTACACAAGGCAATAGCCAATTGATTCAATATCGGCAAATTTAAACGCTCATCTTCAATTCGCTGGAATCCAGACGAAGTCTCCAAAAATACCTCATTGGCTCTATTAATAATGACTTCAGTTACACCTTCCGTATTTAAATAGGCATCCAAGCCCGTTTTATTCATTAAATTACGAACAGTTGCATCTGATTGAATGACTCCAGCAGTTGTTCTGGTATTGTTTATCATGGCTATATTTCCCAAAAAAATAGTCTGCCGTATTTCAGGCAGACCATCTCTGAATCAGTAACCATATGGATTAACCAATTCGTACACTTTATCAAAATTCACATCTCGTGCCACCATAATATTAATCAAAGCACCTTGATTAATTGTCCCAGTAGGCGGAATATTGATGCTGTTTTTCAAGGCTTCTGTTGCCATTTGCTGCGCAGCCTCAGTCGAGTTTTCGTACGTGATATTATTATTGTTACCCCTGTTGGAAGAGTTATTTAAACTATCAGCCACATCTCCAATCAGGCTAATCAACAATGCACCACCAAAGCGTTGCCAAAAATGATAATTCACATACGCACCATGCCCACTTTCACCCAATGAGCCAGCACCTGGGCTACTGATAGATACCTTCACGCCTGATGGGGTTTCTACTTCGTTCCACAACACAAACACTCGTGCTTGTCCTTGTACCAAAGCAGAAGTTTGCTCACCAATAATTTTGCTACCACGCTCAATTAACAGTGTTTTTCCATTAGCGGAATATACATCTTTGGAAACGATACAACGTGTAAACCCTGGTTGTGTTGTAACGATTTTGGTATCAAGACCGCAACGAATGTTCGTGCCTTTAGACAACAAATATGTGGCATCTCCTCGACGTTTTGCATGGACGCTTGCAGTTCCTGTCGCATTTAAACGAGAAGCAAAATTATTGCTTCCTGAGTGATTCCCTTCTCCATCACTGGCATCCTCTCGCGCAGTGATTGCGCCACCCGTTTGAGTTTGACTAGAACCATTATCTCCATTTCCTAAAACACTACTGTTACCAGTATTGACGACTACATCCCCTCCTAATCTTGGGTCTACTTCTGGTGCAGGTATAGCAGGAACAGATGAAATCGGGGCTGTTTGATAAACAGGTGCTTCTGGCGCAGCAATTGCCACTGGGGGATTTTCAGGCGATGTTACCGTAGGTGCTGATGCAGATATTCCTTCTGGCAACGCTTCGGAAGCCGCCATCGCATCTGCTTGAACGATTTCTGACTTATCTCTCGCAAAATCTTTATCTCGCGTTACTGTAGGCGCATTCTCTGGCTTGACTTCCTCTGCTTCCATTTCATCTGTGCCACTAAAACCAATCAACCCAGACACGATAACGCCAACGGCAATCAAACCCACACCTGCAAAAGCCACTCTACGCATATTTTTATTTGGCGTATTTTGGTCTAAATTCAGTGGCATTCCTGGTTCTACCTGCTCATTTTGAACCGATTCAGCCAACGTTTCTGGCTTATCTGTGCCGTCTGCAACTGCATTAGTTTGCTCAAACGTTGCTGTTTTCTTACGTTTAAATTGATTAAAGAGTTTCATTTGCTCTCCTTTTGCGCGGTAATTCTTACAAGATTTTTATCACTTGTTCCCGTGCGATTGAATAAACCACTTTCGTTATAACCGCGATTCTCAATACCCAATACCGATTTGCCCAGACGCAAGATATACTTCTTGGCTGTTTCATGAATCACTACGGTATCTTCCTCAATATGAGTATTCAGCAATGCTTCTGTGCCATCTTCCATAACCTTATAAATAAGTGGTAACTCTTTTCCATTATTAAAGCTAAAATAAGTAAAGCGACCATTATCGTAGGCTGCTGTTGGTGCAAGGGACTTATGACCATAGCCCCAATATTCATAATTATGTTTGGCGTGTGGAATACTGCCCACTTGCTCCAAACGTTTCAAAGCTCGAGCTTGTTTTTCTGCTGCTATACGAGCTTTGTATTCCGCCGTATCAGGATAGATAAAACGAAGAATATAAGTCGTTTTTTGTACCCTTTTACCTGACTTTTTAGCCGCCAATGACAATTCAAAAGCGTATGTACGATTTTTATTGGTGGTAATCAAAAGATTAGTGGCAGGTGATGCAGCTGCTGGTTTAAAAACCAAATTATTGCCTCTAACTGCAACCTTCCAACCATCGGCATAACCCATTCCCAACACTGCTGTTTCACCATCAATTCGCTCATCAGCTTCCAACTGCACCAATACCGCTTCTCCGACACGCGCGCGAACATGAACAACATCATTTGGGTTATACATAACACTCTGGATACGCCCATCTTTAGATGAGCCAAGCGGAATGGCTACCGCAGCTGCGACTGCTGGCATCATAGCCATTATCAGTGTTGCTGCTACTTTGCTTTTCATATTCATCTCAACTCCTTTACAGTGCCTCAGGGTCAACTCGATAGCTGGTAACTTGGAAGCCCAAAGGATTTACACGTCTTGATTCTTCACTCATTGGCTGATTCGCATACTCATAACCTATAGTTGCAATCATATTTTGAACGGGAAATTCCTTATTCAAATCCCCCGTCACTGGCAACATACGTTTTTCAAAACGAATTTGAGCCGTATTACCAATAAAAGTAATGGCTTTTACCTTGGCTACCACTTTGAAGTTGTTCTTCAAAATTTTATGCGGTGCTTGCGGATTATCGTTATAAATCTTGGCAAACTCTGCCTGCACTTCTGGTGAACTCATGAGCATTGTTGCATCATAGCTATCTTGAATCGTGAACCAATCATAGCTTTCACGAAATTGAATATATTGCCCCAACCAATGCTTATCGACGACTTCTCCATAAGTCTGTTCTTGTGTCTTCATCACAGTAACAATATCAGTTACCCCTGTATTGTTATCTACCTTAATCACATAAGGGCGCGTTTCTTTCATCGGTGTTAGCCCTGCTACCGCGCCAACAGCCAATCCCGTAATCAATAAACAAGCCCCACTGATACGCCATGCAATTTTTGCCGATTTATGAACACGATCAATTTCTGATTTTTCAAAATCCTTTGCTGCTTGAATAAATTCAATGCCCATTTTGTTGTGAGAAGCACCTTTTGATTTGGTTTGTTGATGATTTTGCGGAGACATTATTTACCCCCTTGGATAACAACTGAATTAATAGGAAAAGATGTACCGTATGGCTGTGGTGGTTCTTTGCTTGAACAAGCACAAAGCACGGTCAAGCAAAAGGCAATAGACAAAAATGTTTTCATGATATTTCCTTTGAATTAGGCATAAAAAAACACCTCACAAAGAGGTGTTTTGAAAAAAATTAAAAATTGATGAATAAAGACTTGATGTTTTCATACTCATCTGTCATTCACTACTTCTTAATCGTCATCCTTTTTAATAATCACTACTGGCGGTGAGCATGCAACAGAAACTATCATGCCAGATATGGAAATAATCAAGCATAAGCCAATTCTATTCATGATGTAACGCGGCACTTCTCCTAATGCAAATGTAACCGCAAGCAACGTTAAAAAAGTAAGACACATCATCCAAAAACATATTTTAAACAGAGTCATAATCAGCTCCTTACACTATTTTGAGACTTTACCACCAGAACCGCCACCCAAGCCTCTGAGTGCTTTAAACGCCATAACACCCATACGCCCAACTTGGCGACCATAAGTATTAGCAGAAGCACCGCCTGTTAATGCCGCTGCAATAGATGGAATATTCAAAGCAACAATCAGAAACAATAATGTTCCTAAGACAAAAACGGGTAATGCCATAAGCACTATTGCCGCCGAGAAAATTTCACCAGTGAAAACATTTTTCATATGGTTATTGAAAAAATCATTTTGTAGCGCACCCAAAATGGTAAAAAACACAATCGTGATTGCATAATTCAAAACTTGCCCAATCCAATTCATGCCCCACTGCCTTGTTGAAGGAAACAGCATTGATGCAACGAATAATGGACCAATCAAGATAACCATTGCGAGCGATAATTTGGCTACTAAATAATAGGCAAAAGTCATGATAAAAAATATGCCGCCCAAAAATAATATAACGATTCCTGTAAAGTAAATCAATAACTTATCTGAAACTTCACTGAAACTCAAACCTGCGGCATAAGCCTGAATTTTCGACCACATATCCATCAAATAATTAAAATTATTATCCAATGCACTAGCAGTATATTCACTTGTTCCAAATAACCCACTTAATCCATCAGGTAGCCCCCATAAGAAATTAGCAATTTTGCCGTATTGCCCTGCGTTAAAGGCGCAAGCAATAATGACCAACCAACCGATTGCTCTTTTTGACAAATCAACAATGCTCTCATCAAATCCTCTTTTGTAATAATCAAGGGCAATTAAGAGCATATACAATCCAAAGCCAGCTTGAAAAAATGGTGCAATACTGCTGATTAGATTGCCAGATTTAGCAAATAAATTACTGCCCATGCCATTCATTAAGAGATTGGACATATCCAAGAAATAACTACCAGACATTATTTTCTCCTAAGAAAAAAATGCCCAACATCAGTTGGGCATTGCATTTACCTTATTTGCACGCAGAATAATTTTTAGTAGCCATATTTCGCGCCATACAAGCCTCACGAATAGCATAATTACGGCTGTTCACTTCCTGCTGACGTGCATATAAACGGTCAAGCATATCCAACTTGGTTTGATTGTTGGCAATTTTGGCACGTTCAACCGCAATACGGTTTTGTAAATCGGCAGCCGCCTTCATATCTTGCGTGTTATTGATTTGATTCATCAAATTTTCCAGATTACTCAATTGCTGCTTATTTGAGTTAAACACTTCCTGAATATCTTGATAATTCTTTGCCAAAGTACGATCGCTGATATTGGTATCATACGATTTACCATGAATTACCGATTTATAATCAGCATTTTTGATGTCGCCGTAAATTGCACTCCATTCAGACGGCACATGGTCTTTTACGGTGTCCTTCAAAATATTGCCCAAACCTCGTGAGCCAGTCATGGATTTGAATTGTTTCACCTGTTGTTCATACTGATTTTTCATCGTCGCTAACTGATTTGCCATTTCCTGCATTTCTTTGATGAAATTAGCTGCCCGTTGAGCAGCCGCGGCACCGTCTACAACTGGAATACCACTGGCTTTAACAGTTAATGGAGCGGTTAATAAACTACTGGCAACCAAAACCGCGCCAACCGCACTTTTAAGTTTAAATTGTTTCATAATAAGCTCCTTACTGGATATAAAAAAACTGCCATATGGCAGCAAGACAAACAAAAGCCACTTGAAATACTTCAAGTGGCTTCTTAAAAAAACTAAAATACACTGTGATGCCATAAAAATGACTACAGCTTATCCCTTCCCTTTGCAAGCTCTGCTAATTTGCTCTGATAACACCGCAGACGGCATTCAGCCGATTCATTCCATGCTTGCCAAAATAAATCATCATTGATTTGTGGTTCTGCCTGTCCCAAATAATGAGTCAAATCCGCATCTCGTCCTGAACCTGATGCAAATGGAAAAGTGATTCCATCACGATGTGCCAAAATACCAGCCAGCGTATGTCGTGCCATACGTTCAAAAAAGCCTTCCACAAATCCCAAACCCTGTTTAGAGGTGTTGGCAACATATGCCGTCATCAATCGTGTAGATTGCGCGATTGCAAAATAGGCTTCTTCAGGATTATTAAAAGTCAGGTCAATGATTTCAGCAAACCATTTTTCGCCAATGGCATAGGCTTCATACCAATCATACATGCCCAAATCATCAGTTGGCGGTTGCCAATTGATTAACTTGCCATATACATCTCGACGTGTGAAAGACAAATCATCTCGACAACGTATGCGTTTTTTAATCAGTGCGGGCAACTTCTTATGTGCAGACGGCACCACTTGTTCAGCAAGTCGTTTTTCACATTCAATAAAATAACGGCGTGCCGCGCGTCCTTGCTCGTTGCGCTCTACCATCGCCAGCTCTTTTGCCATGTCCAGGGTAAGGTGGTACTCGGTACTTTTTCTACCTCCTTGAGGTTTTGCACAATTTTGTGCAAAACTCAAAAAGTCCTGATTTTCTATAAAACCATACTCTTCAATACGGCGTTGAATCCACATATTAAAGCGAGTTTCAACTTGCAAGAATTTATGCAGTTTACGGGCATCGCAAAGTAAGGTTTGGGAATTGAAAATTTGCCCGTTGAATACGGGAATGAGATTTTTAGAGTTCATTTTGTTTGCTCCGTTTGAAAGTTTGAACTTCCATCCGCCAACCTGCCAAGATTGGGTGGGACGAAAGCTGGGCAGGTTGGCAGACTGCTCAAACGGAAGCAGCACATCTTGCGATGTCCCGCCCAGCTCGCCCCGTAAAAGTTTTCCCAAATTTGACGAAAACTGAAACGGATTGGTTTTGCAAACAAAAAACCGCATGACGCGGCGTTGTTGCCGTTTGAAAGAAACAGGCTGCCAAGCCTGCGCTGCTATTGAACAGCACTTTTATGGTAGCAAGTTTTTTCTATTCAGGCAATAAAAAACCCGCTTCG
This sequence comes from Neisseria sp., assembly GCA_030531795.1. Classification (GTDB taxonomy): domain Bacteria; phylum Pseudomonadota; class Gammaproteobacteria; order Burkholderiales; family Neisseriaceae; genus Neisseria. The sequence goes on along the minus strand of JAUNMN010000004.1, from coordinate 48,447 downwards.
TTCAAAAAGCGGGTTTGGGTATAATTCACGTCAGGCGGCTGAGTTACGCAGTACGCCTAGGTCTGGAAAACTTTCAGGCGTATCGCGAGACTCAAATCATGCCGCCCGAAAGGAGGTGTGAATCTCGTGAAAATAACAATAAAAGTAACGCTGTTTATTGTGCTTTGTCTGCTTTCGGCTAATGCTTGGTAAAGCAGAATTTTAAAAGCAGCCGTTGGGTGTTGACGCATCCAACGGCTTTATTTTATCTGCGTTTGCAGGTTGAGACAACAAAAGAGTATATCAGGCAAGAAAACCCGCAAATCGCTTTGCAGGTTTTCTTATTATTCTGGCAAAAATGCACTCTCTAAAACCTCATCTGCCGTCCAAATAGGAGACTCGGGAAATATATCGTCCAGCCCGGTTTCCCGTATGGCTTCCGCTACACCGTCAAGCCAAATATCTGCGTAGAATTCCGCGTTATTCAGCCTGCTTCTCAAACTCGGTGATTCTTTGAGCCGTCTGTCAATGCGTCTGCGTTGTTCCCGTATGGTTGCCAACCAAGAGCTTCCACGTCGTTCGGGCTGGAATTTCCATTTGAGCAAATGACAAATTAGCACCTGTAAACGGTTTTCCAATTCGCGCTGCTCACTTCTGCCCATATCTTCTATTTCCTCTGCCAAGTTTTTGAAATCTATGCTGTTGACCAGCCCTGCGCGCAGCAATCCCGCCTGTTCCGCCGCCCACTTAGCAAAGTCGGTTTCGTAGGTTGTTTTCATTTGCATGCTCCTGTTGTAGCGCTCTCAATGAAAGAGTGGTTTCGCTATGAATCTGCACTCGGTAAAAAAACAGGCTACAAAGCCTGCGCTGCTGTTGAATAGCGTGTTTATGGTAGCAAGTTCCTTTGGTTCAGACAATAAAAAAACCACTTTGTTCAAAAGCGGGTTTGGGTATAATTCACGTGGGGCTAGGTAACACAAAGCCCCGTTGGAGCGGGGCTTTGTGTAGTCATGCCACCCCAGAAAGGAGTGGATAACCATGATGAAACTGCTCATCTCACTAGGCAAGTTTCGTTTGGCTGTCGTAATAGACACTAGATTTATTCTAGCCCTATTGATGTACTTCGGTCAATAAAGAAATGTAGCCCAACAAAAAACCTTGTGTTTCCGCCTACTCTATCAAAGAGTAGGCGGTTTTCTTGACAAAAAAATCTCGCCTAATCTTTTCTAAACGATACGTTCTTTTCTTTTGGTTTCTCTCCGTTCACGTAATGCTTCTACAAACGGACGATACCATACGCTTACCTCCTCACTGCCTACGTCATCCATCACGCTATGCAACAACTCTACATTATCCGCAGACCCCGATAAAAACGCCATCTCGTCTCTAAATCCGTATAAATCAAGCATTGCAAATGCTGATTGTTTGGACTGTTTGACAAGAAATGTACGGCTTTCTACTGATAATTTAACCAACTCCTCAAATTCTTTTACCGTTAAACCGCAGCGTTCGTAACTGTTTTCATATTCTGCATCAGGATTGGGTAAGAATATTTTGGTAGGTGTTTGTTGCACAATGGCTGGAAATATTGGGCATGAAATTGCATCTTCTGGCGATTGTGATACCAAAATCAGCCAACCACCCAATTTACGGTCGGTTTTCAGGATTTTCAGCATAATGTCTTGCAATGCTTTAAATCGTGCTGCATACCAAAATTCCTCAATAATTGTTGCCAAAATTCCATTTTCTTTGGCAACTTTTTCCATCATGATGTTTCTCAAATGGAACATATACGCCAATATAGGTGCAGTTGGCGGATAGTCTTCTTTCAGAATATCGGTTAAATCAAAACCAACACGGTAAAATTGTTCGGGGTCAAACAAATTAGTTGGATTGTCCAAGCACCATGAAAAGCGTCCGCCCTCACTGCGACACCATTTAGACAAACGCTCCCTTAATGAGTTAGGGTCTGTGCTAATTGGGATACTTTGTAGTAAGTGGCTGAAATGGCGATATTCAAAATCCATACTGAACAAAGTGTCTACTGCATGCTGGATTTCTTTCTCTTCCGACGCCGTCAACTTGCCATCTTCATCTGCTCCACACATTCCTACTAGGGTGTAGAGAAATTCTCGGTTAGATGGTGTATCAGGTAATTGAAATGGATTCAAACCCGTTGGCTCGCCTGCTTCCAATGCGAAATATGAGCCACCAATGGCACGAATAAAAATTTCCATGCCTCGGTCTAAATCCATGACAAACATATAAGGCGTAAACCGCTCTGTAAACGCCATCATAGATGTTTGTAGCGTTGTTTTACCTGTACCCGTAGCCCCAAGAATCAAAGTATGTCCTGCGATTTTATCTCCGATATTATCTTCTTTCGGGTTAGAAAAATGGAAATTAAAGTCATAAATCGTTTTAGACACCGTTTGCAAGGGCATAATTGCTGAACCATCTCCTATGGGATTTCCTCGTTTTTTTCCATGTGAATAATTGTGGATACCAAACGTAGTTGCAAAATTAGTCGTCGTTTTAGGAAAAGAACGTGGTTTTTCACGGCTCCCTGGAACTTGACTAAAAAATGTTGCGGGTGCAGATAAACCTGCTTTTGTGAATCGGTATCCGCCAGCATTCAAAAACGTAGAATACGCTCGTGCACCATTCGCTGCCGCTTCCTCTGCCGTTTTACCATATACCACCAAAGCAGCATGATAATCGCCAAACATCAATTCACCTGAAACCAATTTGCCTTGCCCTTCTCGCAACTCTTCCAACTGTTCTGTTGCCATATCGCCTGCTGATTCCAAGTTATTCAGCTGCTTACGAATCTCTCCTTGCATATCATATGGATTAATGAAAACCATGCTTTGTGTCAGCGTAAATTCACACGGCAATCTTAAAATGCTAGTCAAGATTTTGGGTTTACTCAAACCAAAATCTTTCAAATCAAACATTTGAGCAAATTTACGCGTACCATTTTGTGCACGAATTTCACAAATATCTGAGCCAAAATGCAAATTACTTCCACCAATGGTTTGATAGGCATCTACAGCAGATAATGGAATGGGTTCATTCATACCATTTGTTAAACTACCAAAGAATTGATAAATCTCTGAAAATGCAACGCCATTTTCGTTCTGATAAGCTGTGAGCAGATAAGGGTCATAAGGTTCTAATGAGCGCATCAAAATTTGGATTTGCTCCTCTGCTTCTTTAATCCCCGACTCCAAATGTTCCGTCTTAATCAAAACTGTTAGATGAAAAACATTCTCAAAATAATCTGCTTCTTGAAAGCGTTTGAGATATTTATCCGCAAATTGCTGACAGAATGTGGTTTGAAATTCGTATTCACGATCAAATACAATTTTTTGCCGTTGTAACGTTCCCCAAATCCCCAAACGATTGCCTAGGGTTTTACCCATACCTGCAAGCAAATTGCGTAACGATACAAATTGGGTAAATAAATGCTTATCGTCTACTCCATCAAACGGTAAGCCTTCCATGCGGATAACAAATGCCAAATGCCCCGTTTTGTAATTAACAATATTATTTGTAACGTGTTGGCAGATTTTCGGTAGAAAATCTGATTGAGCTGGTTGAGTTCTCAGAGCGTTGCTCAAAAAATCGCTGATAATCACTTTGTTGTCTCCCAAATTTAGTAGCAAGAATTGTATTTGTACCGTTAAAGAGCTTGGTATTACGACGACGTAAGAAATATTTCAGCTCGTACAAATAGATTTGCAAGGCTTGGTCATCATTGGCGCAAATTGTGCGGAGAAACGCGATAAAAGGAGTTGGCAACAGTAAGAAAAACAATGCCCTTCCTTCAAGAAAAGGCATTGCAATCATGGTTGCCATCACCCCGATGAATCCGCAGACTGCCAATGCTGGAAGTGGTATACCGAATACCATTGCCTTTCGATTCAAGCCATTAAATGTTGCTTGATCGGTATTGATGTCTTCTTTTTGCATCGGGCATTACCTCTCTTTTAAAACGACATTGAGCCGCCTTTTGTGAAAAGCCAAGTAGCCAGCGCAATTGCCGCACCTGCGCTAACAATCCACAAACAAGTATCGAGAATATCTCCCCATGTTTTACGACCGCCCCATCCTTGTGCAAATTGCCACAATAAGCATAAACCAGCTACCACGCCCACTACGGTATAAACCGCTGTACGAATATTCGTAATCATGGCACTGGCTTCTGCTTCAAAACCAGCAGCTAATGCCATTTGTGAAGCGGTGACCGCGAATAATGCAATCAATACCGTGTTACGGTTAGGTACTACTTTTTTAATGATAGTCATCATAATTTTTCCTTTCAGAAATAAAAAAACCGCCATACGGCGGGGGAAATCTCGGCAAATGCCGAATTGAAAAAAGCCAATAGGCTAAAACTCTTGAAATACATCCCAAGATTCATGCTTACGCTTCAATACAACCTGAGTAGTTTGTTGAGCTTGATTTGCTTCTTCATTTTTAGATGAATTTACTGTAACACTTGCCGATGCAACGGCATGAGGCTCTGCTTTAGCAGATTGCATTGTTTGAGGATTTGCTGCATATGCAGCATTCCCACTCAATCTCGCATAACGATATTTTACGTTTTTTACATATTCACGCGTCTCCCGATACGGCGGGACTCCCTTATATTTTAAGACAGCTCCTTCTCCTGCATTATATCCAGCAAGAATTAAGTCTAAATTGCCTTTGAAATACTTGGTCAAATATCTCAAATATCTTGTACCTGCAATAATATTTTGTTCAGGGTCATACAAATGTTGTCTCTTAACTCCCATACGTTCCGCTGTTGTAGGAATAACCTGCATCAATCCACGCGCATCTTTATGCGATAAAGCATTAGGATTACCACTGCTTTCTCTCCCTATCACTGCCCAAATGAGATTCTTATCCAATCCTTGCAACGCTGCATGCTTCTCAACAAGAGCCGCATATTGCGGAAAAGTAAGTTTTTGAGCTGCTACTGTAATTGGAATACTCTGTAATAACAAAATGAATAAATATTTTTTCATTCAATCTCCTATTTAGCGTTCAAAAGCAATATTTAAAACGCCTTCAAAAGAAAATTTAAATATTACTTTCACTACCCAAACTGTGTCCCAACACGGTTGATTTAGGCATTATGTGATGGTATGAGCTGACTTAACTCTTATTAAAAATCAATTAGTTATAAATACATATCGTACTGTTAATCCGCAGGTCCCTGGTTCGAGCCCAGGTCGGGGAGCCAAATTTGAAACCTTGAACATTTTGTTCAGGGTTTTCATTTTTTCCGCTTCTCTATTTTTCATTTTTAACTTTCGTTTTAGCCGTTTTAAAGCCATTTCATTTTCACGCCAAATCCAGCCAAACAAAAAGCCGTCTGCAACTGCAAACGGCTTTCGGTATTTCATTAAATTAGTGCTGATGATTGTGGGCAACAGGTTGTTTACCGCCTTGTGGGTTATAGTATGAAGAACCCTCAACCGCAGCAGAAACTTCAGTTACTGTTGGGTATTTGTCTGCATCGCGAGTGGTGTAGCAACCAGTCAAAGCCAAAGTAGCGGCAACTGCCAAGAAAGCAAATGATGTTTTTTTCATCGTAATGTCCTTTAAAAAATCTATTCAATCAAACTTTAAAATTAAAATAGTCAAAATCACTTAAAAAAGTGGGCGTGAGATTACTCTTTATTACACAAAATTGCAAGCCTATTTACACATCGGGCGAACCTTTATAACGATTATAGGCAAACAAATATTGTTCGGGAAAGCACAAAATCCATTCTTCCACGTTCGCATTGATTAAACGCGCGTCGTGTTCTTTGTCGCCCGTCAATTCGCCAGATAACGGCGCGATGTGCAACACAAAACCCTGTCCTTTGGGCAAACGTTCGCCCACAAAAAACAAGGGCATCACATTTTTCACGCCAGCCAACTTGGCGGCAAGCGTCATCGTATGTGCAGGTTTACCAAAAAAATCCACCCAAACACCCTCGCCACCATCGCGCGAATCAGGCACATGGTCAGGCAACAAAATGGTCGCTTCGCCAGCACGCAAAGCCTTCATCACTTGCTTCACGCCTTGTAAATTCGTTGGCGCGGTTCGTCCTTTGCCGCGCACCCGCCCTGCTTGCATCACCGCATCAAACGCCTTGATTTTTGGCGGTTTGTACATCGCAGTTAAAGAAAAGGGCAAACGTTCACTGATGAAACGTCCAGCCAAATCGTAGCTGCCCAAATGCGGCGTAATCAACAGTAAACCCTGTTGCTTGTCTAATGCCGTCTGCACATATTCCCAACCATGCACCGCCACAAACAAACGGCTGATGTCATTCGGTTCACGAAAAAACGCCACAGGCAATTCCAAACCGCCTTTCGCCGTTTCCACCAACACTTTTCGCACCATCGCATCATCGGCTGGCAAACCTGCTTGTTGCAGATTTTCGCGAATGCGTTCCCTGTCGCGTTTGGCAAAGAAAAACGCCAAACGTCCCAGCAACTCGCCCAAAGCGTGCAAGCACGACAAAGGCAGTTTTGCCAAAACACGAAAAATCATAAAAACCAAAGTTTGCATATCTTCACTCAATCAAAACCGCTGTTCAAATCACTCGATTCATGCTTGATAGCGGTTTCATCATTCAAAGGCAGAAATTTTATGGTTTTCTGCGCAACACAAGCAAGGTTTTTTTAATCGCTTTCTGTTATAATTTGCCCCGTTTGAATTTTTAGGCTGAAGCATTTTTCAGCCATTTTTACGATTTTTTCATCATTATTTTGAAAAACTTAAAGAAAGATTTAGAGAAATGAGTGAATATTTATTTACTTCTGAATCGGTGTCAGAAGGACACCCAGACAAAGTTGCCGACCAAATTTCTGATGCGGTGTTGGACGCGATTTTTGCTCAAGACCCCAAAGCACGCGTGGCGGCAGAAACTTTAGTCGCCACCGATTTATGCGTGTTGGCAGGCGAAATTACCACCACCGCGAAAGTGGACTACGAACAAATCGCTCGCGACACCATCGCCCGCATCGGCTACAACGACCCTGCTTTGGGTTTTGCTGCTGAAACCTGCAAAGTGGTGTTGAATTATGGCGAACAATCGCCCGACATCGCTCAAGGCGTGAACGAAGGCGAAGGTTTGGATTTAGAACAAGGTGCGGGCGACCAAGGTTTGATGTTTGGTTACGCTTGCGACGAAACACCTGTTTTGATGCCTTTCCCGATTTACTACAGCCACCGTTTGATGCAACGCCAAAGCGAAGTACGCAAAAGCGGCGTGTTGCCTTGGTTGCGCCCAGACGCAAAAGCACAATTGACTTGCGTGTACGACAGCGAAACAGGTAAAGTCAAACGCATCGACACCGTGGTTTTGTCTACGCAACACGATGAAAGCATCAGCCACGAAGATTTGTGTGCCGCGGTAAAAGAACACATCATTTTGCCTGTGTTGCCTCAAGAAATGCTGACCGAGCAAACCAAATACTACATCAACCCAACAGGCAATTTCGTCATCGGCGGTCCACAAGGCGATTGCGGTTTGACAGGTCGCAAAATCATTGTCGATACTTACGGCGGTTCTGCCCCACACGGCGGCGGCGCGTTTTCAGGCAAAGACCCAAGCAAAGTCGACCGTTCAGCGGCGTATGCGTGTCGTTATGTGGCGAAAAACATCGTGGCAGCAGGTTTGGCAAAACAATGTCAAATTCAAATTTCTTATGCCATCGGTATTGCCGAACCGACTTCCATCGCGATTGACACATTTGGCACTGGCGAATTGAACGAAGCGGAATTGATTGCTTTGGTGCGTCAACACTTTGATTTGCGTCCAAAAGGCATTGTGCAAATGTTGGATTTATTGCGCCCGATTTACAGCAAATCAGCAGCTTACGGTCATTTCGGTCGCGAAGAAGCCGAGTTCAGCTGGGAAAAAACCGACAAAGCCGCCGCTTTACGTGCCGCAGCAGGTTTGTAAACCGAGTAAGATTTGCACTTAATGGTTTGAAATAATTTGCAAACGGTTTGATATTCAAATGTTTTTTCAAATCATTAGCGCGTCAAACCAAATCAAAATGCCGTCTGCAGTTCAACTCAAAACTGCAGACGGCATCTTTTATTCTGTTTTACTGAAATCGTTCAAATCCCCATAATCGGCAACAGCAAAGGCACAAAAATCGCGGTTAAAATACCGTTAAAAATCAAGCCCAAGCTGGCATAAGCCGCCATTTTCTTGCTGCGTTCCATAGACGCGGCAATGCCCATCGCGTGCGATGCCGAACCCAGCGAAATGCCTTGCGACATCGGTTTGCGTACCGTGCTGGCGTTCATGACGTGCTGCCCAGCCATCTGCCCCGTCATGCCTGCCACAATCACCATCGCCGCGGTAATCGGTGGCAAACCACCGATGCTGCTGGTGATTTCAATCGCAATCGGATTCGTAACCGATTTAGAAGCCAAACTCAACACCACTTCTCGTTCCGCGCCCAGCCATTTAGCAAAGTACATGCCCGTAACAATCCCCGTTACGCTGCCCACGCCCTGCGACACCAAAATCGGCAGCCACTGCTTTTGAATTTTTTCCCAGTTCAAATACAAAGGCACAGCCAAACACACCACCGCAGGTTTCAGCCAAAATTCAATAAACTTCGCCGCTTCGTAATAAGTATCGTAGCTGATGTTCAGCAGCTTCAAATACGCAATCATCAAAACCGTGCTCCACAACACAGGATTTGCCAGCAAACTGCCCGTTTTCGCCCGAATCACAGTGGTTAGCCAGTAAATCGTTGCCGTCAGCCACACCAGCACCACCGTATGTTGCAACATCGCCATTTACCTTCTCCGCATCCATTCGTGGGTTTTGCCCGTCGCAAACAACACCGCAAAGGTGCTCAAAATCGACGCAATCGTAATCGACCAAAAATCCTTCGCCACCACATCCAAATACGTCATCACTGCCACACAAGGCGGCACCAAAAACAGCGGCAAATTGTCCAGCAACAAATTCACCATTTGCACCAGCCATTTCACGTCCACCCAACCCAAATGCAACAAAGCCAGCAACACGCCCAAACCAATCACACTGCCTGGAAGCTGCCAGCCCGTCCAATAAATCACCGCTTCGCCCACCGCCAAGCAGCCAAAAATCACACTCAACGCCCGCAATAAATACATTTTCCGCTTTCGTTTACTGTTCACAAAACGGGCAAAACTATAATTCGCCACACGCCAAAAATCAATGCTGGCGGCGCGTTTCTTGTCATGCTTTTTCGGCATAACACAATCGGCAAACGCAAACACACAAACGCAAAAATGCCGTCTGCAGATTGATTTACCAACCTGCAGACGGCACCTTGCCTTTCATCATGCCCAAATATTCGGCTTCAAGGCTTTTTATACGGATTTTCCAAACCCTGCACCAAGTCCAACAAAAACGCGCGCACCTGCGTTTCACTGCAACCCATCAACAGCGCGTCTTCAAACGCATCTTGCGCCGTTTGAAACAACTCGGTCATGTTTTCGGTCATCACCTTCACCTTTTCCGTGCAAGAAACAATGCTGCCATCGTCTTCGTGCCATTTAGGTAATTCAGGCATTGCCATCGCCATTTTCCTTTAACAAAATCTTGATAAAACACGCTTAATTCGTGAAACGCCCCGAGTTATAAGGCTTCACACGACGCGCCAATCTATATTTGCTGTTCCAATATTTATTGCTCAAACTGGTGATTTCAATCGTTTTGCCCGTGCGCGGCGCGTGAATAAAACGATTATTGCCGATGTACAAACCAACATGAGAAATACGATTGCCCGCCGTATTAAAAAACACCATATCGCCTGCCTGCAACTCGCTGCGGCTCACTGCCACGCCCATTTGCGCCTGTTGTGCTGCCGTGCGCGGCAAATTCACTTGCATACTTTTGCGGAAAATGTATTGCATAAAACCGCTGCAATCCATGCCGCTCGTTGGCGAAGTGCCGCCAAAACGATATGCCACGCCCAACAAACCCATCGCGCTGCGAATCAAATCATCGGCATCTTGTTTGCTCACACTTTGCGTTGTCGCAGGCGCGCTTGGCGCAATCGTATTGCGCGACTGGATTAAATTTTCCAAATCATCTGCCATGCTGGCTGGCACGCTGAACAAAATCGCCAGCGTACAAATGAATTTTTTGACTAAATTCATGCTACGTTCCATCTTATCTTACGCGAAAGTGGCGTGATTGAATTGAATTTACGCAAAGCAAATTTGCCAAAAACCCTTTTGCAACGCCAACAATCCACTGATTTAAAAGGCTTTTACCGCAATACTCGCCGAGCAAACACTGCGGTAAAAGTCCTAGCGCAAGTCAAAAACTACCGAAAGATACCACAGCAGCGCGTCTCTTAACAGCCATTTTCCCTAGCTTTACGCAAAATCCATGCCGTTTTTAAACAAGTTTTGTCTTACATCATGCCGTCTGCAACTTGAGTTTTCGCCATTTTGCGCCATTTTAGGCAACACTTTTTGGCAAGGCATTGCGTAGCAAACTCATTATCGTTTGTCGCTGTATTTTCTTTGGCGCAGAACCGAATGTTCGCAGCAAGAAAATGCACCATTTTCAAGCACAAAACGCCGATTTGCTGTTAGAATGCCCTTTCATTTTTTCTCACACCACAAAAGGAAAAACACCATGCAACATGATGTTTATCAAAATCAAACCGCCGTCCAAAACCAAAACAGCGTTTTGCGTAAAACATACGGCTTGTTGGGTTTATCGTTTATTCCGTGCGCACTGGGCGCATTCGTTGCCGCCAGCACAGGTTTCAATCTTTACACCGCCACAGGCAACCGTTGGATTGGCTTCATCGCCGTGTTGGTGTTTTTCTACGGCATGGTGTTCATGATTGAACGCAACCGCTACAGCAATGTCGGCGCGGCTTTGCTGATGGTGTTCACCTTCGGCATGGGCGTGTTGATTTCGCCTTTATTGCAATACAGTTTGAGCATTCAAGGCGGTGCGGGCTTGGTTGGCACAGCGGCTTTGATGACCGCCGCCGTGTTCGCCGTGATGTCCATCATCGCCCACAAAGCGAATGTGAACTTGCGCGGTTTGGGCAACTTCTTAACCGTTGGCGCGATTGTATTGATGGTTGGCATCGTGGCACAAATGTTTATGCAATTGCCTGCTTTGAGCTTGGTGTTGGCTGGCGGTTTTGTCGTGTTCAGCTCGTTGATGATTATGTTCCAAGTGCGCCAAATCATTGAAGGCGGCGAAGACAGCCACATCAGCGCGGCTTTGAGCATTTTCATCTCTTTATACAATTTGTTCAGCAGCTTGTTGCAAATCTTGTTGTCGTTCGCTGGCAACGACGATTAAACCCGATTAACCGAAAATCATGCCGTCTGCAGTTGATTAACACACTGCAGACGGCATAAATATTAAAAATGAATAAACCAACCCTACGCCGTGCGGTGTACGCAGGCAGTTTTGACCCGCCCACCAACGGGCATTTGTGGATGATACGCCAAGCGCAAGCGATGTTTGACGAAGTCATCGTGGCAATCGGTATCAATCCCGACAAAAAAAGCAGCTACAGCGTTGCCGAACGTCAAGCCATGTTGCGCGACATTTGTGCCGAATTTGCAAACGTGCGCGTGGGAACTTTTGAAAATCAGTTTTTGGTCAATTATGCCCACGACCAAGGCGCGGCGTTCATCATTCGCGGCATACGCAGCGCCGCCGATTATGAATACGAACGCTCGATGCGCTACATCAATTCCGATTTACACCCCGAAATCACCACCGTTTTGCTGATGCCGCCGCGCGAATTTGCCGAAGTATCGTCTACTTTAGTCAAAGGCATGGTTGGCCCTAAAGGTTGGCGCGAAACGATACAACGCTATTTACCCGACGCGGTTTATCAAAAAATATTGCAAGAAAATCAAGATAATAGTTAAGAAAACCAAATCATGCCGTCTGCACTCATTAAACTGCAGACGGCATTTTCACATTCATCGCTTGCACAAATGTCAAATTTCGCTATAATGTTATGGTATAACATTTTAAAGGAAAAACAATGAAACCGAATATTCATCCCGAAAACTATCGCACCGTCTTGTTTTTTGACAGTTCTGCCAACGAAGGTTGGCTGATTCGCTCTTGCGCCAATACCCATGGCAAAACCATGGTTTGGACGGACGACAAAGAATATCCCGTGTTCATGCTCGACACTTCGTCTGCCTCGCACCCTGTCTACACAGGCAAGCAGCGCGAATACAATAACGAAGGTCGCGCCAGCAAGTTCAATAGTCGCTTTGGCAATATGCTGAACGGTTTCGCCAAACGCAATCAGGAGTAAGCCATGCAAGTTTTGTCTTCGCTCAAATCCGCCAAACAACGCCACCGCGATTGCCAAATCGTGCGCCGCAAAGGCAAGGTTTATGTGATTTGCAAAAGCAATCCGCGTTTCAAAGCGCGTCAGCGGTAAAATCAGCAAAGCAAATGCCGTCTGCGACAGGATTTTCTTCAGTCGCAGACGGCATTTCAACTCTAAATCTTTATTTCAAAAAAACTATTCCACTCTATCCGCTACTAAATCCAGCAAAGGCGAACGGCAAATGCCCATGCCTAATTGCTGTTTCAGTCGCACCAACCAGCTGCCGCGGTAAAAATCTTGCACCTTATGGTCAAGGTTTTCGCTTGGCATCTCGCCAGCGAGTAATTCAGCAACGTAGTTTTGCAACAAATCAGGATAAAGATTGCCCAATTGCGAAGACACGCCGTTGTAACCTTGTTGCAGTTTTTCGGCGATGTCCATGTCGCCACCGCAAAAATAATGCCAATCATCGCCAATTTTTGCGCGTAACTTCGCCAAATCGCTCGGGTCTTTGAAACCGATTAAATATGGATTATTTGCCAGTTGAACCGCACTTTCCACGCTCAAATCAAAACCCGTTCGCTCGGGATTGTTGTAGACGATGCACGGCTTTTGTGCCGTCTGCAAAATGGCTTCGGCATAGGCAAGTGCTTGATTTTGCGTGGGTCGCAAGTATGGCGGAAAACCCAATAAAATCGCATCCACCACTTCGCTTTGGGCAATCGCCTTTGCCAGTTCAATGGCATGACTTTGACGAATTGCCGCCACGCCAAAAATGATTTCCACATCATCGGGCAAATTCGCCGCTTCCAACGCCGCGAGCAAAGCCAATTTTTCCGCAAAATCCAAAGAATGCTGTTCGCCCGTTGAACCACACAACATCAGCGACTTCGCCCCGCGTGCAATCAAATGACGAATATGCGCCAACGTGCCGTCTGCGTTTAAGGTCTCATCATCATAAAATGCCGTTGGCACGGCAATGTGAACAGGGTTTAAACGTTTTCTTGTCATTTTTTCAATCCTAAAGTTGTTTTCAATACAAATCATTAAATCATTTTTGCACATTATTCTGTGCAAATCGCGTTTTTGCCCACGCGAGCCATGTCCCAATGTTGCACCGTCCAAGCCAGTAATTCTGCTACATTCAAACCTTCAGGTGCAGACGGCACATTCAAATACGCCATCACTTGTCGTAATAAAGTTTCTCGATATTCACACTTGAGCGCAGGAGCAAGCGTTTGTTTTGACCATTTTTGCCCCAAACGGTTCACCAAAAGCGGTAAATGAGCATAAGAAACTGGCGGCAAATTCAAACATTCTTGCACAAACAATTGTCGCGGAGTCGACACCAGCAAATCTTGTCCGCGCACCACATGAGTAACGCCCTGCAAGGCATCGTCCACCACCACCGCCAATTGATACGCCCACAAACCATCGGCACGCAGCAACACAAAATCGCCGATTTCGTTTGCCAAATTTTGCTGATAATGCCCAACAATGCGGTCGTCAAAACCGTAAACTGCAGACGGCACGCGCAAACGCCACGCTGGCATTTTGTTGTTTTGTTTCAAATACGCGGGATTTTCTGCGTTTGCCAACTTCGGCAAATCGCGGCAATGCCCATTGTAAACCCAGCCATCCGCCCCCAAAGTCGCCGCCGCTTGCCAATCTTTGCGGCTACAAAAACAGGGATAAATCAAATCTTTATCGCGCAACTCCGCCCAAGCCGCCCGATAAATTTCATCGCGTTGACTTTGATACAGCACTTCGCCGTCCCACTCAAAACCAAATGCTTCCAAAGTGCGCAAAATATCGTCTGCTGCGCCTGCCATTTCACGCGGCGGGTCCAAATCTTCCATGCGCACCAGCCACTTGCCGTCTGCACTTTTGGCATCGGCATAAGAAGCCAGTGCGGTTAATAGCGAACCGATGTGCAATAAACCTGTTGGACTGGGCGCAAAACGTCCAATATATTGCGCATTTTTGTTAAAGCTGTTATTCAAATTTAAATACGAACTGTTTCTATTTAGCAACACTTTTTTAACCGATATAAATTATTTATCACATTTTCTTGAAGATAAAGTTTAAACAAAAATAAAATTACGTCTCATTTATTTTTAGAAAACACTTTGAAAGAAAATCATGTCTGTAAAAACCTTTCGTTTAAGCTTGCTGGCAACGTCTATGCTGGCGGCTTATTCTTATTCATCAGCAGAAACGCTTACCCCCCCCGCAAAATTCCATTGAATTACAAGAAGTTAAGGTAACAACCCAAAACCGCAGCACGCGCACGGAAAACCGTGAATCTTATACCACATCGGCAATGCGAACCACCACTGGTTTAGCACTTTCGCCAAAAGAAACGCCCCAGTCGGTGAGCGTGATTACCAAAACCCAGCTTGATAACCGTGGCATCTCCACACTGGCCGATGCCATGAAAACCACGACGGGCGTAAACGTTGTGAATGCCAACGGCTCATATCGTTTCCAATCACGCGGCTATTATATTGACCAAATTGAAGAAGACGGCATTGCTTCTACTGTGCCTGGTTCTGCAACCAATATGTATCAAGATGCACAAAGTTTAACCGACCTTGCTATTTATGACCATGTGGAAGTGGTACGCGGTGCGACAGGTTTGACTCAAGCCAATGGTTCACCTGGCGGTACGGTTAATGCCGTACGCAAACGCCCTACTGCCAATAAACAAATCCAATTGGGCATACAAGCCGACCGCTTTGGCACGGTGCGCACCACAGCGGACGCATCTGGAAGCCTCAATGAAAATAGCAGCCTGCGTGGACGTGCTGTTGCCATTTTAGAACGCAACAATAGTTTCCAAGATGCCGCCGATGGCAAATCAGGCACAATCTACGGCATTCTTGAAGCAGATGCAGGCGACAATACTAAAGTAACACTGGGCGGCTTATTACAACAAAAATCCTACAATCCACCAACTAGCGTGCTGATGGGTACAGATGGAAGCGATTTAAATCTACCACGCGATACCTATTTAGGTGCAGCATGGGACAATCATAAAAAACGCAAAACAACGGTTTTTGGTGAATTGGAACACTATTTCAATGACCATATCCGCTATACAGGAAAACTGTCTTATACCCAAAACAAAAGCGATTTAGAATTTGGCACACTGGCTCGCCGCAATACTGGCGATGCCAGCGACACCGCACGCATTGGCATCATGAGTCGCTACAATGGCGATGGCAGTCAAATTGCCTTTCACAACAGCCTCACAGGAAAATTTCACACATTGGGTCGTCAACATGATTGGTTTGCCACCTACTCGTTTTCCCGTGAAAAAGGGCAAATGCACAACGTAGATGCCAAACGTGATGCCACCATTTCATTCAATCTCTACAACTACCAACCATCAGATTTCACCTACCCTGATTGGAGCAATATGGGTTGGGACGGAAACAGCGAAACGCTGTTTAACACCCATATGGTTTCTGCTGGTACACGCTTTAACCCAACTGACAAACTGCACATTTTGGCAGGCGGCAGTTATGCTTGGTTTAAAAGTCATTATGTAGAAAATGCTTATAATTACAACACTTCTCGTCCATATACAGAAAATACCTTAACCAAACAGCGCCACTTTACCCCTTATTTGGGTCTTACTTACGACATTACGCCCAGCCAAAGTCTCTACACCAGCTATACCAGCATTTTCAAACCCAGCTACGGTCGTTTGGATAAAGAAGGCAAGCAGGTCGACCCCAAAACAGGTAATAATTTTGAAATTGGTTGGAAAGGTGCATGGCTTGCCAATCGTTTAAATGCCTCTGTTGCCTTATTCCATTTAAATGAACGCAATCGCCCCATGACCGTAAACACCACCATGGACCCAACTGCCAGTCGCAGCTACACCGCCACCATTGGCAGAGTGCGCAGCCGTGGCTGGGAAGCAGAACTATCAGGCAATTTAACAAAAAACTGGAAAATCTTTGCGGGCTACACATTCAATACTTCCAAGTATGCCAATACCATCAGCACCACACAGGCAACAGGTATTCAGTTTAGCCCACATACGCCAAAACACATTTTCCGCCTATACAGCAGCTATCGCCTGCCATTTAATCAAGGCAAATGGGAAGTAGGCGCTGGCTTATCCGCACAAAGCCGAACCAGCTACGCCAGCGGCAGTATTGTTCAAGGTGGCTATACTTTATTCAATGCCAATGTCCATTACCAACCCACCCAAAACTTGAGCATTGGCTTAATTGGTTCGAATCTAACCGACAAGCGCTATTACCAAAATACCGCCTCTCGCAGCTATCTAGCAGGCAATTATTATGGTGAACCACGCAATATCACCCTCAAAGTAGATTGGAAATTCTAATCTTTTCAAAACCATGCCGTCTGCAGTTTCAAGCTAAACCGCAGACGGCATCTTTACTGTAAATTTAAAATCTCATGCACACACTCAAACTCTTTTTTCAACTCGCCAAACCGTTTTGGTATGCCCGCAGTCAGTGGCGCGAATGGCTGTTGCTCACCGCCGTGATTGCCTGCTCGCTCGCCTTTGTTCGCGTCAGCGTGTGGGTAACCGAATGGAATAAAACCTTTTACGATGCGCTCGCTGCTTTCAATGGCGCAATCATGCCGCGTTTGATTGCCGAGTTTTCGCTCTACATTGTTTTGATTACTTTTTTTGTCGTTTTGGGTAATTTTTGGCGCAAAAAACTGATTTTCCGTTGGCGACAACATTTAAGCCACCAGTTCAGCCAACGCTGGCTAGATGCGCATCAACATTATCGTTTGCAATTGAGCAATGAACCCGATAACCCCGACCAACGCATCGCCGAAGACGCGTTTTGGTTGGCAGAAAAAAGCATTGATTTATTTAAGTATTTTATTTTAAACGCCGCCAAACTGGGGGCATTTATTGCTGTGTTGTGGCAATTGTCGGGCGTGCAAACCTTTAGTGCATTCGGCTACAGTTTTGAAATTTATGGCTATTTGGTGTGGGTTGCCTTAATTTATTCGCTGCTTTGCACCTTATTTACCCATTTTATCGGCAGAAAATTGCAAGCACTCAACATCAATCGCCAACACCGCGAAGCGGATTATCGTGCCACTTTATTGCGTATCCGCGACCATTCCGAGCAAATCGCGTTTTTAAATGGCGAAACTGTAGAACAAAAACGCTTGGAAAACCGTTTTGCCGCCATCGCCCACAACTGGCAGCAACTGATTTGGCGTGAACTGAAATTAGAAAGTTTTTCCGCCGCATATTTGCGCGTCAGCATGTTCATTCCGATTTTGGCGACTTTGCCGATGTATCTTGCCAAAACCATGACTTTTGGCGACATGATGGCGGCACGCAGCGCGTTTTCTAATGTGCAAGACGGTTTTGGCTGGTTCATGGATTATTACAAACGCATTATTGAATGGGCGGCGGTGGTGCAACGTTTGGCACAATTTGACCACGCTTTGCGCAACTTGCCGTCTGCAGACGGCAATGTTCAGCAGCAAACATCAGAAAATATTTTGAAAATCAATCAATTATCGGTTCACACCCAAAACCAACAAGTTTTGCTGCACCCGATTTCATTCGCCCTGAAAACAGGCGAAAGCATCTTGCTAGACGGCAAAAGCGGCATCGGCAAATCATCGCTTTTGCGTGTGTTGGCTGGGTTGTCGCCTTATTACACAGGGCAATTCACTTGCCACGCCAACGCCTTGTTTTTACCGCAAAATCCTTATTTACCACACGACACTTTGCTGGCGAATTTGGCGTATCCCAACGCCGCCCTGCCCGATGAAGAAACTGCTTTGCATTTATTAAAGCAAGTGGGTTTGGCGCAATTAAAAAATCAATTAAATCAACAAGAAGAGTGGCATAAAATCCTATCGGGCGGCGAACAACAACGTTTGAGTTTGGCGCGTGCTTTGTGGCAAAAACCCGCCATTTTGTTTTTGGACGAAGCGACCAACCGCCTAGACGATGAGGCAGCCAGCGAGTTAGTTAATGTATTGCAACAAGAATTGGCAAACACTGCTTTTGTGTTCATCACTCATCAGCAACACATCAAAAACCGCATCAGCCAACGCATTCAGCTGGAAGATTACGCGGCGAAAGTGCAGACGGCAGCGCAAAATCCTACACGATAAAAAAGGGCTTTCTGTTACAATATCGCTCTTTTGAACACGCATTGTTGCCATGAAACTTGATTTTTCTCGCCCCCTGCTTGCCATTGACACCAGCACTTCGGTTTTGTCTTTGGCTTTGTCGCATCAAAACCAGTTGTGGCAATTTCATCAAGAAGTGAGCAACAAGCAATCGGAATTGATTTTGCCGCAAATTCGTGCCTTGCTTGCCGAATCAAGTTTACAAATTACTGATTTAGCAGCGATTGTTTACGCACAAGGGCCGGGGGCGTTTACGGGTTTGCGCATCGGTGCGGGCGTGACACAAGGTTTGGCAACGCCGTTTCACATTCCATTGATTGGCGTGCCAACTTTGGACGCGGTTGCCAGCCAAATTCAAGCACCTTGCGTGTTGGCGGCAACCGATGCCCGCATGGGCGAAGTGTTTTATGCGTGGTTCAACACCGAATGCTTTCAGCGTTTGAGCGATTATCAAGTTGGCAAAGCAGAAGAAATTCAAGCGATTAGCGAAACGCAAGTCATCGGCATCGGCAATGCTTTTGCTTTGGACAATCCGCCGCCGTTTACTGGCACAAGCGAAATGCCGTCTGCAGTGGCATTGTTGGATTTGGCGAAAACTGAACGCTATCCTGCTTTGCCTGCCGAGCAAGCGGAATTATTGTATGTACGCAATAAAATTGCTTTAACCGCACAAGAACAAGCCGCCAGAAAGGCAAATGCATGAATATTCGCCCAGCTTGTGCTGCAGATTGCGTTTTTTTGGCACAAATTGACCAACAAAGCAACCCAGCCGCTTGGTCTGAACAGCAATTTCAAGCCAGCCTCAACACGCCACACAATCACATTTATCTGATTGAAATAGAACAAAAAATTGTGGCATTCGCCATTTGGCAAACGCTGTGTCAAGAATCGGAATTGCATTTAATCGCCACCGATGAAGACCATCGCCAACAAGGTTTTGCCAGCGAATTATTGCACTTTTGGTTGCAACACAGCACCAAAGCAGATTGCATGCGCTGGTTTTTGGAAGTGCGCCAAAGCAATGCGGCAGCGCAAAACCTGTATCGCAAATTCGGTTTTGCGGCGACTGGCGAGCGCAAAAACTATTATCGTTGTGCCGATGGCAGCAGCGAAAACGCGGTGCTGATGGAGAAATCATGTTAGAAAGTCGCTATTTACATTTGCACGAAGCCTTGGGTTTGGGTCCGATGTGGTTCAAACGCGATGCGAGCGTGCAACTGCCGTCTGCAGAAATTGCAACCGCCGATGAGATGCCGTCTGCAGGTTTGCAAAATCCACAACAAACTGATTTTTATCAGAAAAATCAGGCGATTGAAATTCAAAGCGCATGGATTAGCGATGCAAATGCACAAACCGCTTCGTTTCATCAGCCCAACTATCCTGCGACACATGTCACAAACACACCAAACAATGCTTTATCTGCGCGTGAAAATGTATTAGCTTGGATGGAAACACAGAAAAATCAACGACAAACGCCAACTCGTGTCGCGCCTGCTAAACCTGAAATCGCCATTAAAACGCTGGAGCAATGTTTGGCGGAATTACAAGGCAAAATCAGTGCTAAAAAATTGATTTTAATCAGTTTATGCCCATCATCTACCAACGCTGTGGCGCGACATGGGTTTAATGAACAAGAAAACATTTTGCTATGCAATATGTTGGCAGCCATCGATTTGCCATTAGAAAATGCGCATTTGTGTTCGTGGCTGCCTCATTTTAATGTTTCGCCCAATGCCGAACTGCTGCAACAACATTTACCGCGTTTACAGGCGGAATGTCAACTCACGCAAGCGCAGGCTGTGGTCTTCATCGGCAAATTCGCCAACGAAGCGAATTATCAAAACGGGCTGGCGATGTTGCCGAGCAATGCTCCGCGTTTTGTCTTACCACACCCTGCTCGCCTGCTTGCGCAGCCACATCTAAAAGCTGATGCTTGGCAAATTTTGAAAAAAATCAAATCTGCCATTCAGTAAAGCCATGAAAAATCAAACTATAGAAAATGCCGTCTGCACTTTTAACTGCAGACGGCATTTTTTAATTTTCGCGCGAGTTATTCCGCGTTTTGTCCGAATTTCAAAATTTTCTTTTTCGGTTTATCGCCACTTGATTCGCGATTATCGCTTTCAGCGCTCGACTTTGAAACCGTTTTTTGAACGCTTTTCGCCCGTTTTTCTTCTGGCTGTTGCACTTCTAAAGGTTCAATCTCAAAGCCCATGCCTTCGCCACTTTCTTTGGCAAACAAGCTGGCAACGTGTCCAACAGGTATCCAAATGTCTTGCGCTACGCCGTTAAAACGCGCCGAAAAATTCACCCATTCATTGTCAATTAGCAAGTTTTGCACCGCGTTCATGCCGATGTTCAACACGATTTGCTCATCGCGAACATATTGCAGCGGCACTTTGGTTTGTTCATTTACCCAAGCCACCAAATACGGCGTTTGCCCGTTGTCGCAACACCATTCGTACAAAGCGCGCAAGAAATAAGGTTTGGTACTCGTCATCATCGCGATTTCCTCGAGTCGCTCATTAGCGACGCATCGCTTTTTCAGCTGGCGTTAAGGCTTCGATAAAGGCTTCGCGTTGGAAAATGCGTTCGGCGTATTTCAATAATGGCGCGGCGTTTTTGCCTAATTTGATGTCGTAGTGGTCCAAACGCCACAATAGTGGAGCGAGCGCCACGTCAATCATAGAGAAATCGTCGCCCAAAACATATTTGCTTTTGCCAAAGCTAGGCGCAAGCATGGTCAAACCTTGTGCAATCGCTTCGCGCGCTTTGGCTTGCTCTTTGGCGGTTGATTCTGGTGCTTCCAAAACTTGAACGTGTGTAAACAATTCGCGTTCCAAACGATACAAGACCAAACGTCCTCGACCGCGTGTTGCTGGGTCGCCTGGCATCAGTTGTGGATGCGGAAAACGTTCGTCAATGTATTCATTGATGATGTTTGACTCATGCAGCACCAAATCGCGCTCCACCAACACAGGCACTTGATTATAAGGATTCATCAAAGCCAAATCTTCAGGTTTGTTGAAAATATCCACATCTTTGATTTCAAAATCCATGCCTTTTTCAAACAAAACAAAACGGCAACGATGGCTAAATGGACAAGTGATGCCTGAATACAAAATCATCATGATGAAAACTCCTGAACTGGCTAGCTGATGCCGTCTGCACGCAAACAGATTTTGCAGACGGCATCATGAATCTATTTAAAAACAACATTATATAAAATTTGCTTATTCGTTTCCAGTTTTTCGTTTTAACTGATTGTTTTATCGTAAAAAATAACAAAAAAGCGAAACCACAAGAGTTTCGCTTTTTGCTTTTCAAGCATCAAACACGCTGATTAGTGTACATCTTTCCAATATTCTTTTTTCAGGAAGTATGCCAACGGCAACATCACTGCAAACAAGAAAATCATCACAATGTAACCGATTTGTCTGCGTTGCAACTGCGCGGGTTCGCCCATATACACCATGAAGTTCACCAAATCGCGAGTGTATTCATCAAACTCTTTGGTTACCACTTTGCCATTTGGCAAACGGCGCGTATGCAAACCTGTTGATTCCCAATACAATTTCGGTACTAAATTGCCATGAGCATCTTTCACCATTACAGGCTGACCTTTACTGTCCAACTCAACCGCTTGAATGCCTTGTTGCTCCCACAATGGATGCGGCATACTCGCGCCAATCAAAACAGTGTTGTTCCAACCTGTTGGACGCGTTGGGTCTTTATAGAAGCCACGCAAATAAGTGTACAAATAATCCGCACCACGCGAACGCGCAATCAAAGACAAATCTGGAGGTGCTGCACCAAACCATTTTTTGGCATCAGCAGGAGACATTGCCGCCTGCATCACATCGCCAATTTTGTCTGTGGTAAACATCATATTTGTTTTGATTTGGTCTTCAGTCAAACCAATATCTTGCAAACGATTAAAGCGCATCGCAGAAGCTGAGTGGCAAGACAAACAGTAGTTTGTGAAGATTTGTGCACCACGCTGTAAGCTCACCTGGTTGCCCAAATCAATGTCTACTTTGTCATAAGCCACGCCACCACCCGCTGCTACAGCGGCACTCATCGGCACTGCCAATAACAAGGCAGCAAACCAATTTTTCCATGTTTTTTTCATTTTCGCTGCCCTCTTATTAGATGTAAGTTGCAAATAGGTAAGAACCTACCAAAGCAATGATGACGTAAACAAAGAACATCACTTTTTGCTTGCTTGTACTCATGGTTACACGAGTTGGCACTTCACGGTTTTTGTCCATTTTCGTGTAAATCGGCATCAACAAGAAGAAAGCAAAGTAAATCACGCTCAAAATTTGTGCCACAACGGTACGCAAATCGGTT
This sequence comes from Neisseria sp., assembly GCA_030531795.1. Lineage (GTDB taxonomy): Bacteria > Pseudomonadota > Gammaproteobacteria > Burkholderiales > Neisseriaceae > Neisseria. The sequence goes on along the minus strand of JAUNMN010000004.1, from coordinate 25,602 downwards.
GCCACTTTCGCACCCAAAATACCCAAGCCGATGAATGCAATCACAAACAATACCAAGGCAAATTTGAAAATCGGTCCACGATAACGCACTGATTTCACTTCACCTTTATCCAACCAAGGCAATAATGCAATCAATACCACCGCAGCACCCATCGCCAATACACCCCAAACTTGAGTGCCTGCAAATGACGGTACGGCACGCAAAATCGCGTAAAACGGTGTGAAATACCAAACTGGTGCAATGTGCGCAGGTGTTTTCAATGGGTCAGCAGGGTCAAAGTTTGGTTTTTCCAAGAAATAACCGCCGCCTTCAGGTGCGAAGAACAAGACTGCACAGAACACAATCAAGAACACCACCACACCCAAAATGTCTTTTACTGTGTAGTAAGGATGGAATGGAATGCCGTCTAAAGGAATGCCGTTTTCATCTTTCAGTTTTTTGATTTCCACGCCATCAGGGTTGTTTGAACCCACTTCATGCAAGGCGATGATGTGCGCCACAATCAAGCCCACCAACACCAAAGGCACAGCAATAACGTGCAAAGCGAAGAAACGATTTAAGGTTACATCTGACACATTGAAGTCGCCACGAATCCAAGTAGACAAGTCTGGACCAATCACAGGAATCGCTGCAAACAAGTTAATGATTACTTGCGCACCCCAGAATGACATTTGCCCCCATGGCAAGAGATAGCCCATAAACGCTTCTGCCATCAATGCCAAGAAAATCAATGAACCGAATACCCACACCAACTCGCGTGGTTTTTTGAATGAGCCGTAAATCAAACCACGGAACATATGCAAATACACCACCACGAAGAACATTGATGCGCCTGTTGAGTGCATGTAACGGATAATCCAGCCACCCGACACATCGCGCATGATGTATTCCACTGCAGTAAACGCAGCAGGCAAATTGTAGCTATTCAAATTGCCATCTGGTTTGAAGTTCATGGTTAAGAAAATGCCGCTGACGATTTGAATCACCAACACCAGCATTGCCAATGAACCAAAGTAATACCAGAAATTGAAGTTTTTAGGCGCGTAATACTCGGTTACGTGCTCTTTCATCATTTTAGACAAAGGGAAACGTGCGTCTACCCAGCCTAACAATGATTTGTTTTCATTATTGGTTTGGTTTGCCATGATTAAATCCCTTTATTAGTCTTCGCCTACCAATAAGGTAGTGTCATTTAGGTATTTATGTGGAGGAATCACGAGATTAGTCGGTGCTGGCACACCTTTATATACGCGACCTGCGATGTCAAATTTTGAGCCGTGACAAGGGCAGAAAAAGCCGCCTTTCCAATCCGCCCCCAAATCCGCTGGAGCAATGTCTGGGCGATAAGTTGGCGAGCAACCCAAGTGCGTACAAATACCCACAGCCACCCAGTATTGTGGTTTGATTGCACGCGTTTCGTTGCGGCAATATTCAGGTTGTTGGTCTGCTTCAGATTTCGGGTCGGTTACTTGTCCGTCCACACTTGCCAAATCTTTCAACTGTGTTTCGGTGCGATTCACCACCCAAATTGGCTTACCACGCCATTCAGCAGTCAACATTTGCCCTGATTCGATTTTGCTGATGTCGATTTCAACAGCAGCACCCGCAGCTTTGGCTTTTTCCGATGGAAAAAAGCTTGCCACGAACGGCGTTGCAACGCCGACAGCCGCCAAACCGCCTGCACCTGCGGTTGCAAGTGTCAGAAAACGGCGGCGACCTTGATTGATTTCTTGATTATCCATTATTCAGTCATCCTACCTTATTGGGAATACCGAGCCATTAAACTCCGTAATTTTACCTGATTTTCTCGGGCTTCTTAAAGCATTATTTAAAATAAGGTAAAGTTTTACAGCTTTTTTTGATTTTAAGCAGGATTTTGTTCGTCAAAATGGTAAATTTTTACACCAAATTGCATTACAAGTGCTTCGCCTAAAGCGCGTACGCCAAATTTTTCGGTTGCGTGATGTCCTGCACTCACAAATGCCACACCTGTTTCATTTGCCAAATGAAATTGCGCTTCCGAGATTTCTCCTGTAACGAATACGTCTACACCTTCATCAATCGCTTGCTGGAAAAATCCTTGTGCGCCGCCTGTGCACCAAGCCACTTTTTGCACATTCTGTTGTAAATTTCCGACAACAGTCGCTTTTCTTTGCAAAACCTGTTCCATATTCGCTACAAAATCCGCCAAAGTTTGCGTTTGCGGCAAGTGTCCGATGTTCAATAAATTTTGTTCGCCGCAACGATAATCGGTTTGCCAGCCGCATTTTTGCGCCAACTGAGCGTTGTTGCCCAAAGTTTCATGTGCATCTAAAGGCAAATGGTAGCCCACCATATTGATGTCGTTTTTGATTAGGGCAGCGATGCGGCGTTTTTTCCAGCCGATGATTTCAATCGGTTCGCTTTTCCAAAACATGCCGTGATGCACCAACAACATTTGCGCGCCCTGCTTAATCGCGGCTTCAATCGCCGCTTGGCTGGCGGTTACGGAAGTCATAATCGTGCTGATGCCGTCTGCACCTTCCACTTGCAAACCGTTGGGTGCGTAGTCTTTAAAGGTTTTCGTTTGCAAGGTTTCATCGCACCATTGCAAAATTTCGGTTCGTGTTGCCATTTTGTTCTCTGTCGTTCTTCACATTCAAAACGCAGACGGCATCATTTGCTTATGCCGTCTGCAAAACGCCTATTATAAAGTATCCGCTCAAAATGAGTAGCCACAAAAAAACGCTGCGTTTTGCAACACAGCGTTTTTCGTTTGAGATACAAGCGTCTTACATCATGCCGCCCATACCACCCATGCCGCCCATATCAGGCATAGCTGGTTTGTCTTCTGGGATTTCGGCAATCATGCAATCGGTAGTCAGCATCAAGCCAGCAATCGATGCAGCGTGTTGCAAAGCTGAACGGGTTACTTTTGCAGGGTCTAACACGCCCATTTCAATCATATCGCCGTATTCGCCTGAACCTGCGTTGTAGCCAAAATTGCCTTGACCTTCCAAGACTTTGTTCACCACCACTGAAGGTTCGCCGCCAGCATTGGCAACGATTTGACGCAACGGTGCTTCAATCGCACGCAACACGATTTGCACGCCCGCATCTTGGTCGGCATTAGACGTTTTCACGCTGCTCAAAGCGGCACGCGCGCGCAACAAGGCAACGCCACCACCTGCAACCACGCCTTCTTCAACCGCGGCACGAGTCGCGTGCAAAGCATCTTCTACGCGGTCTTTTTTCTCTTTCATTTCCACTTCAGTTGCTGCGCCAACTTTAATCACGGCAACACCGCCAGCCAATTTCGCCACGCGCTCTTGCAATTTTTCTTTGTCGTAATCGCTGGTTGCCACTTCAACTTGTTGACGAATTTCCGCAACGCGTGCTTCGATTGTGCCAGCATCGCCAAAGCCATCGATGATTGTTGTGTTTTCTTTTGAAATTTCAATGCGTTTGGCTTGACCCAAGTCTTCCAAAGTCGCTTTTTCCAAAGACAAGCCCACTTCTTCAGAAATCACTTGACCACCTGTCAAAATCGCGATGTCTTGCAACATGGCTTTGCGGCGGTCGCCGAAACCTGGGGCTTTCACAGCAACAGTTTTCAAAATGCCGCGAATGCTGTTCACCACCAAAGTTGCCAAGGCTTCGCCTTCCACGTCTTCAGCGATAATCAACAATGGACGGCTGGTTTTGGCGATTTGTTCCAAAACTGGCAATAAGTCGCGAATATTGCTGATTTTTTTGTCAAACAACAACACGAAAGGATTGTCCAAAGCAGCGATTTGTTTTTCCGCATCGTTGATGAAGTAAGGCGACAAATAGCCGCGGTCGAATTGCATACCTTCCACAACGTCCAATTCGTTTTCCAAAGACTTGCCGTCTTCAACGGTAATCACGCCTTCTTTGCCAACTTTTTCCATCGCTTCGGCGATAATCGCGCCAACTTGCTCATCAGAGTTGGCTGAAATTGAACCAACTTGGGCGATTTCTTTAGAAGTTTCGCAAGATTTAGAGATGTTTTTCAACTCGTCCACCAAAGCGGCAACCGCTTTGTCAATGCCGCGTTTCAAATCGGTTGGGTTCATGCCTGCGGTAACATATTTCATGCCTTCCACCACAATTGCTTGTGCCAACACAGTTGCAGTTGTTGTGCCATCGCCTGCCACATCGTTGGTTTTAGAAGCCACTTCTTTCACCATTTGCGCGCCCATGTTCTCAAATTTGTCTTTGAGTTCAATTTCTTTCGCTACAGACACACCGTCTTTAGTGATGTGTGGGCCACCGAAAGCACGGTCTAACACCACGTTGCGACCTTTAGGACCTAAAGTAACGCGCACGGCGTTAGCCAAAGTATTGACACCGTTCACCATTTTTTGACGAACGTCATTACCAAACTGTACATCTTTTGCTGCCATTTATGTTCTCCAGTGATTTGTTGCTGTGCCGTCTGCAGTATGTCGTTATGCACTGCAGGCGGCATAAAAATCAAAAAAATCAATTCAATAAAATACTTATTCCACAATGCCGAAAATGTCTTCTTCGCGCATCACCAGCAATTCTTCGCCGTCCACTTTCACGGCTTGACCGCTGTATTTACCGAAAATCACTTTGTCGCCCACTTTCACATCTAAAGCACGACGCTCGCCGTTTTCGCCAACTTTGCCCGCGCCCACGGCAACCACTTCACCCACATCGGGTTTTTCTGCCGCTGAACCTGGCAACACCAAACCAAAAGAGGTTTTTTCTTCTGCTTCCACGCGTTTTACCACAACGCGGTCATGTAAAGGACGAATGCTCATGTTTCACTCCGTTCATAAAATTTAGACAAATCAAAAACTTGCTGATTTTCATCAACAAGCGAAATTCACAGAGCCAGCAAATAAGGTTGGCAAGTGAAAAATTCAAGTCTTGAATGTGATTTTTTTCTGTTGCCGCTTGCGGCGGTTTGCAGACGGCATCGCCCTTTTCAGCCGCCGAACTTTTGGCTATGATTAACACATTTTTACACAATTGTTTACATTCACACCAAAGGAGTTGCCATGATTGAATTTGCTCATTTGTCCAACCCTAAAGACCTCGCCCTTGCGGAAGATGCCCGTTTTCTTGCCGACGCGTTGATGCGTTTATTGCAAAACGAAACCAGCCAGCCTGTGCAAGATGTGTTGCACGAACTTGCCAACAGCAAGGACAGCACCGCCATCATCGCGCGTGCTTTGCCGCAACTGAATGCCAAGCAAACCGAAAATCTGATTATCGCCTGCAGCCTGTTCGCGCAAATGCTCAACATCGCTGAAGACATTCATCACGAACGCCGTCGCCGTTTGCGCCGTGCCGATTCACGCAGCCGCGCAGGCAGTTTGCATTATTTGATTGAACAACTGCAGACGGCAGGCGTGGACGCGCAAACCTTGCAAAATCAACTCAATCACACCAACATCGCCGCTGTTTTGACGGCGCACCCAACCGAAGTGCAACGCCAAGCGACGCTGAATTTTCATCGCCGCATTCGCGCTTTGTTGCCGCGTCGCGAACAGTGCGTTAATGAAGCGGAACGCGAAGAATTGCTGAACGAAATTCAAACCGTGTTGCTGTCGCTGTGGCAAACCAGCGAAACACGCCATTTTCAATTGACCGTTAAAAACGAAATCAATAATGGCGTGGACATTTTCCCGATGAGTTTTTTCCAAGCTGTGCCGCGTTTGTATCGCCAAATGGAACAGGAACTGCAGACGGCATTTGACGACATTCGCTTGCCGAATTTGTTGCACATCGGCGGCTGGATAGGCGGCGACCGCGATGGCAATCCTTATGTGGATGCGGACACTTTGCGTTTTGCTTTTACTCGCCATGCCGATGCGGCGTTTCACTATTATCGCAAGCAACTGTCTGAATTGTATGATGATTTGCCTTTATCGATACGCCGTGTGGAAGTGGACAATGCGGTGATGCAGCTGGCGGCAAAATCGCCTGATGTGGCGGTGAGCCATCAGGAAGAACCGTATCGCCGCGCGATTGCGCTGATTAGTTCGCGTGTGATTGCCAAAGCGCAGCAACTCGGTTGCACTTTAGGTTGCCGTTGGGGTTTGGGCGAACCGTATCGCGATGCCGATGAATTTTTGGCGGATTTGCAGATTTTGCAAAACTCTTTACACAAAAACGGCAGTCGTTTGCTGGCACAAGGTCGTTTGCAAGATTTGATTCGCGCCGTGTCGCTGTTTCGCTTTCATTTGATGCCGCTGGATTTGCGTCAGCACGCGGCGATTCATGCGCAAACCGTTGCCGAACTCTTTACCCACGCGGGTTTGGAAGATTATTTGAGTTTAGACGAAAACGACAAACAGCGCGTTTTATTGCGTGAATTGACCAGCCCGCGCCCGCTTTACAATCCTTACGCGCAATACAGCGAACAAGCCAGCAAAGAGTTGGCGATTTTCCAACAAGCGCGGGCGATTAAAGCCGAATTTGGTGAAGCAGCGATTACACAAAGCATCATTTCCAACTGCGAACAATGCAGCGATTTACTCGCTTTGGCTTTACTCCTCAAAGAAAGCGGTTTGCTCACCACTGCAGACGGCATCTCGCAATCGCGCGTCAATATCGTGCCTTTGTTTGAAACCATAGAGGCGTTGGCGAATGCCAAAAATGTGATGGAACAATTGTTTAGCCTGCCTTGGTATCAACAATTGTTACACAGTCGCGAGCGCATTCAAGAAATCATGCTCGGCTATTCCGATTCCAATAAAGACGGCGGCTACGTCAGCAGCTCGTGGGGCTTGTATCAAGCGGAACAAGAGTTGGTTCAAGTGTTTGAAAAACATCAAATTCGTTTGCGTTTGTTTCACGGACGTGGCGGCAGCGTGGGACGTGGCGGCGGCCCGTCTTATCAAGCGATTTTGGCACAACCAACGGGCAGCGTGGCAGGACAAATCCGCATCACCGAACAAGGCGAAGTCATCACCGCCAAATACGCCGACCCGTCTAACGCGCAACGCAATTTGGAAACGCTGGTTGCCGCCACTTTGGAAGCCAGTTTATTGCCCGAACGCCACGCCGAACCCGACAACGATTTGATGCAAAAGCTGTCGCAACGTGCGTTTGCCCATTATCGCGCGCTGATTACCCACCCTGATTTCATTGATTATTTCTTGCAAACTACGCCGATTAACGAAATCGCCACTTTGAATTTGGGCAGCCGCCCCGCCAGCCGCAAAACCTTGGCGCGGATTCAAGATTTGCGCGCGATTCCGTGGGTGTTTTCGTGGGCGCAAAGTCGCTTGATGTTGCCTGCATGGTATGGTTTTGGCAGTGCCGTCTGCGATTTGCAGCAAGACGAAAACGCCTTCGCCGCCTTGCAAGCACACGCCCAAAGCAATCCATTTTTGCGCACCATGTTGTCGAATATGGAACAAGTGATGGCGAAAACCGATTTGAAAATTGCCGAACACTACGCCACTTTGAGCCAGTCCAGCGAACAAGCGCACACGATTTTCAGCTTAATTAAAGACGAATATCAGCGCAGCCGCAACGCCTTACTCACGCTGTTGCAAACCGATGAATTGCTCGCCGACAACCGTTCGCTGGCGCGTTCGCTCGATTTACGTTTGCCTTATTTAAACGCGCTCAACAGCCTGCAAGTCGCCCTGCTTCACGAATTGCGCCGCACGCCCGAAGACTACAATCTGCTCAAAATGGTGCATCTCACCATCAACGGCGTGGCACAAGGTTTGCGCAACACGGGTTAAATACGCGAAGCAAACACGATGCCGTCTACAACTCGTTTGATGCGATTGACCAACCTTGTTTGAACATTTTCAACAAACATCGCACACGCCAGTTGCAGACGGCAACAAAAACGCTCGACTGTTCAGTCGAGCGTTTTATTTATTTCAAATCAACAAGCTACACATAATCACGCGTTTCGCCTGTGCCATCAATATTGTCGGCACAACGATGACAAATGGTGGCATGTTCGGCAACGCTGCCAACGTCGGCAGTGTAATGCCAGCAACGTTCGCATTTTTCGCCAGCGCTGACTTTCACTTCTGCTGCCAAAGCATCGCCCACCTTCACGCTCACTTTTGATACCAACAAGGCAAAGCGTAACTCATCGCCCAGAGCGTTCAAATAGTCCACCAAATCGGCAGGCGCAGTAATCGCCACTTCTGCTTGCAAAGACGAACCAACTGATTTATCGGCACGCAAAGGTTCAATCGCGGCGTTCACAGCAGCACGCACTTCGCGTATCGCTTGCCATTTGGCGAGCAATTCGGCTTCACTTGCAGACGGCATGGTCGGGAAATCGTGTAATGTGTGGTACAACACGCTGTCTTCGCTGCCGCCGCCAATCAATTCCCACGCTTCTTCGGCGGTGAAACACAAAATCGGCGACATCAACAACACCAGCGAACGGGTGATGTGATACAAGGCGGTTTGTGCCGAACGGCGAGCGTGGCTGTCGGTTTTGGTGGTGTACAAACGGTCTTTCAAAATGTCTAAATAGAACGCACCCAAATCTTCCGAACAGAAATGCACGATGTCTTGCACCGCAAAGTGGAAAGCGTAACGCGGATAATAGTCGCCAGCCAATTTATCTTGCAATTGACGCGCCAAAATCAAAGCATAACGGTCGATTTCCACCATATCCGCTTGCGGCACGGCGTGTTCAATCGGGTTGAAATCGCTCAAATTCGCTAGCAAGAAACGCAAAGTGTTGCGCAAGCGGCGATAGCTTTCGGTTACGCGTTTGAGAATTTCTTTTGAAATCGCCAATTCGCCCGAATAATCGGTTGCCGCCGTCCACAAACGCAAAATGTCCGCACCAAATTCGTTGTACACTTCTTGCGGGGCAACCACATTGCCGATGGATTTAGACATTTTTCTGCCGTTTTGGTCAACAACAAAACCGTGAGTTAACAATTGCTTATACGGTGCACGCCCCAAAGTGGCACAGCCAGTCAGCATAGACGATTGAAACCAACCGCGATGTTGGTCGCTACCCTCCAGATACAAATCTGCAGGCCAAGTCAATTCATCTCTTTGTTTTAACACTGAAAAATGAGTTGAACCCGAATCAAACCACACGTCCATCGTGTCGCTGAGTTTGTCGTATTGTTCACAATCTTCGGCACTCAGCAACTCGCTTTTATCCAAAGCAAACCACGCTTCAATGCCTTTTTCTTCAATTTTTTGTGCGACTTGTTCCAGCAATTCGGCAGAATTTGGGTGCAATTCGCCTGTTTCTTTATGCACAAAGAATGTCATCGGCGTGCCCCAGAAACGCTGGCGCGACACCACCCAATCGGGGCGACCTTCAATCATCGCTTGCAAACGCGCTCGTCCCCACGCTGGGAAAAATTCGGTATCGTCCACCGCTTTCAAAGCGTTGTTACGCAAGGTTTTGCCGCTCACACCTGTTTTGTCCATACCGACAAACCATTGCGCAGTTGCACGGTAAATCAGCGGCGTTTTGTGTCGCCAACAGTGGGCATAGCTGTGTTCCAATTTGCCGTTTGAGAGCAGGCGTTGATTTTCTTGCAACCATTCAATGATGACTTCATTGCCTTGCCACACGCTCAAACCCGCCACGCGTGGCACTTCGCTGATGTAGCAACCTTGTGCGTTTACTGGGTTGTACAACTCAATGCCGTATTTATTGCTGACAAAATAGTCTTCCAAACCGTGTGCTGGCGCGGTGTGCACCAAACCCGTACCCGCGTCTGTGGTAACGTGTTCGCCGTTGAGCATCAAAATATCGCGTTCCAAAAATGGATGCGACAAACGCAGGTTTTCCAAACGCGCGCCTGTGGTTTCGGCAATGACGTTGCCGTCTGCAGTTAAATCGTAGCGTTTAAGTGCTTCTTCCGCCAAATCTTTGGCAAGCACCAAATGCCCTTTTGGTGTTTGAATCAATTGATAAACAATGTCCGCGCCTGCCGAAATCGCTTGGCTGGCTGGCAAAGTCCAAGGGGTTGTCGTCCAAATCACCGCAAACGCTTCGCCTGCAATTTCGTTCACGCCAAACGCCGCCGCCAACGCCTTGTTGTCTTGGAACAAATAAGCGACATCAATCGCGTGTGAAACCTTGTCTTTGTATTCCACTTCCGCTTCTGCCAAAGACGAACCGCAATCCAAGCAAAACTGCACGGGTTTTGCCCCACGATACAAATAACCTGCTTTGTAAATCTCGCCCAAAGTACGCACGGTGTCGGCTTCGGTTTTGAAATCCATGGTCAGATACGGTTTGTCCCAATCGCCCATCACACCCAAGCGGATAAAGTCTTTTTTCTGTTTGGCGATTTGTTCGCCAGCGTATTCGCGACACAGTTCGCGGAATTTTGCCATCGGCATATTTTTGCCGTGCAATTTTTCCACCATCACTTCAATCGGCAAACCGTGGCAATCCCACCCTGGGACATAAGGCGCGTCAAAACCCGCCAAATTTTTGCTGCGTACGATGATGTCTTTCAAAATTTTGTTCACCGCATGACCGATGTGAATGTCGCCGTTGGCATAAGGCGGGCCATCGTGCAACACAAATTTCGGGCGACCTTTCGCCTTTTCACGCAATTTTTGATAGCGTTTTTGTTCATACCACTGCTTTAACCAAGCAGGTTCACGTTTTGCCAAATCGCCACGCATCGGAAACGGCGTGTCCAGCAAATTCACGGTTTTGCGATAATCTGTCATTTTATTCTCTTTAATATCAATCAATTGTTGAACTTCATATGCTTTACGCTATTTGATAGCCGAATCAATTTGAACTGAGACAAGGCAACAAGCCGAAGACAGTACAAGTAGCACAGCAAGGCTGTATCAGTTCAAATAGAAATGGCTACTCTTACAATTCAATGCCTTTAAGTTTGGCGATGGTGTTGATGTCTTTGTCGCCACGACCCGATAAGTTCACCAAAATCACTTGCTCTTTGCTCATTTTCGGAGCATTAGCAATTGCCCAAGCCAGCGCGTGTGAACTTTCCAGTGCAGGAATGATGCCTTCAAATTGACACAATAAATCAAATGCTTGCAATGCTTCATCATCGTTGGCAACCGTGTATTCCACGCGTCCCAAATCGGCTAAATGACTGTGTTCAGGACCAATCCCAGGGTAATCCAAACCAGCAGAAACCGAATGCGTACCTAAAACTTGACCGTTTTCATCTTGCATCAAATAGCTGCGAAAACCGTGTAACACGCCAATCGGTGCGCCTGAAGTAATCGGCGCGGCGTGTTCAGGCGTATCCACGCCCTTGCCACCAGCTTCCACCCCCACCAAACGCACGTTTTCTTCGCCGATGTAAGGGTGAAACAAGCCAATCGCATTTGAACCGCCGCCAACACAAGCCACCGCCACATCGGGCTGACGACCAATTGCCGTCTGCATTTGCTCTTTCGCTTCATTGCCAATCACGCACTGAAAATCGCGTACCATTTCAGGATAAGGCGCAGGACCTGCCGCCGTGCCGATGATGTAAAACGTGTCGTCCACGCGTGCGACCCACTCGCGCATCGCTTCGTTCATCGCGTCTTTCAGCGTGCGGCTACCGCTTTCCACGCCCACCACATTCGCCCCGAGCAATTTCATGCGAAACACATTCGGCGCTTGGCGTTGAATGTCGTCCGCACCCATATAAACATGGCATTCCATGCCAAAACGTGCCGCCACAGTCGCACTCGCCACGCCGTGCTGCCCCGCTCCAGTTTCTGCAATCACCCGTTTTTTGCCCATGCGTTTGGCAAGCAATGCCTGTCCAATCGTATTGTTGACCTTGTGCGCACCCGTGTGATTCAAATCTTCGCGTTTCAACCAAATTTGCGCACCACCCAAATGTTCACTCAAACGCGCCGCATGATAAACAGGACTCGGACGACCCACATAATGTTGCAAATCATGACGAAACTCCGCCCAAAATTCAGGGTCATTTTTCGCCTTTTCATACGCTGCCGCCAACTCCTGCAAAGCAGGAATCAAAGTTTCCGAAACAAACAAACCGCCATGCTCACCAAAAAAACCCTGATTATCAGGAGCTTGATAATTTTGCATACTTTCTCTTTCCAGCACTCAATCACGCACAAACATCATCAAAATAGCCGCCATTGTACCACCAAAACCCCACACTTCGCTTGCCTATCAACAAGCAGATGGATTTTTCATTTCACTTTACCCAAAATGGTTTTTGAAAATAAAAATGCCGTCTGCAATTTCAATCTGCAGACGGCATCGTTCATTTTCTACTCATCACAGCCTGCTCACGCTCAATACGCCTTTGACATCGCTCAAACTCAATAAAACGCGTGGTAAATCATTGACTTGTTTTACCTCCAGCGTAAAGCGCATACTCGCTTCTAAATCTTGCGACTGGGTTTGTACTGAAGTTACATTGATTTTGTGGCGTGCGAGTGCGTCGGATACGTCGCGCAGCAAACCGCCCCTGTCTTGCGCTCGGATTTCCACGTCCACCGCAAACACTTGTCCGTCTTGCTGGTTTGCCCAGCTGGCGGGCAACACTTTGTCGGGTGCTTGTTTGGCAAGGTTTTCAAACGATGGGCAACCTTGTCTATGCACCGACACGCCGCGTTCGCGTGTTACAAAACCGATGATGTTGTCGGGCGGTGCGGGTTTGCAGCATTTGGCGAGCGTGGTCAGCAAACCGTCTTCGCCGTCAATCAAAATGCCACTGCGGGCGTTGGCTTTGATTTTGGATTTTTTGACGATGGTTTCTTCGTTAATCGGCACGGGCGGCGGTTCGCTAATCGCGCCACAGGCTTTTTGAATGGCACGTGTGGTCAAATCGCCTTGCCCGATGGCGGTGTACAAATCGTCCATTTTGCAAAAACCGAGTTTTTCGCATAAATCTTGCAAATTCGGTTTGGGCGTGATTTTTGCCAACACTTTTTCAAACTGGTTTTTGCCCGATTCGCGCACCGCTTCGGCGTTTTGCTGGCGAATAAACGAGCGGATTTTGCTAATCGCTTTGCTGGATTTAACCCAACCGTCATACAACCAATTGACAGACGGCATCCCTTCTTTGGCGGCGATGATTTCCACCCGTTGTCCGTTTTCTAAAGGCGTGGACAGCGGCACGATTTGCCCCTCCACTTTCGCACCGCGACAACGGTTACCCAAATCACTGTGCAAGGCATAGGCAAAGTCAATCGGGGTTGAGCCAGCAGGCAGCGACAACACTTTGCCGTGTGGCGTTAGCACATAAATCGTATCGTTAAACAATTCGGTTTTGAAAGCGGAAGCCAAATCTTCGGTTGGGTGTTCCGCCATATTTTCGCGCCAGTCAAGCAATTGCCGCAGCCACGCGATTTTTTGTTCATACGCCGAATCACCGTTGCCGCCTTCTTTGTAACGCCAGTGTGCAGCCACGCCAAATTCGTTGAACTGGTGCATATCAAAAGTGCGGATTTGCACTTCCACGCCCTTGTCTTGCGGGCCAACGATGACCGTGTGCAAACTTTTGTAGCCATTGCCTTTAGGGTTGGCGATGTAGTCGTCAAATTCCCCAGGAATCGGCTGCCACAAGCTATGGACAATGCCCAGCGTGGTGTAACACTCGGGAATGGTATTGACCAACACGCGCACCGCCCGAATGTCGTATAAGCCGTCAAAATCCAGCTTTTTCTTCACCATTTTTTTGTAAATGGAATAAATGTGCTTCGGACGACCAGCCACTTCATATTGAATGCCGTATTTATCTAATTCTTGGCTTAAAGTTGCCAAAAAATCGTCGATGTATTCCAAACGTTCGGTGCGTTTTTCATCTAATAATTTGGCGATGCGACGATATTCGTCGGGGTTTTGATGACGAAAACCCAAATCTTCCAGCTGCCACTTCAGTTGCCACACACCCAAACGGTTTGCCAGCGGTGCGAAAATATCCAGCGTTTCTTTGGCGATGGCACGTTTTTCGGGGCTGTCGGCAACGTTTGCCATAAATTGCAAAGTGCGGGTGCGCAGTGCAAGTTTAATCAGCACCACGCGAATATCGGTCACCATCGCCAACAACATTTTGCGCATGGTTTCCGCTTGTTTGGCGCGTTCTTCGGGCGAATCCAGCTGGTCTACGCGCGCAAAATAAGTGAGCTTTTGCACTTCATCAATGCCGCTCACCATTTCCACCACGTTTTTGCCACACGCCTCCAGCACTTCTTCTTGCCACGTTTCGGAAAAAGACGAAATGTCCGCCAACACGGTTGCCGCCACCGCTTCAGGCAGCAAATCCATTTCGGCAACCATTTTCGCCGCGCCCAACAAATTGCTCAGCAACGGCTCTTGCATCGGGGTCAGTGCAGACGGCACATAATGCGCATCAGCCAAACGCAAAGCCTGCGTCAAACAAGATGCCATTTTGTCATCTTGTTCGGCTGCGTAGTTTTGATACCAAGTGCGCAGCTCTGCGATTTCCGTTTGCCATTTTGCTTGTGCCAAATCCGCCATGATGTTCTGCCTCAATAAAAAGAAACAATGAAGGCTATTGTAACCAAAAACCTTGCCGTCTGCGACTGAAACCGCTTTGAACCACCAAAATCGCCCCAAGCATCGCCAGCCAAATCATCATGCCGTCTGCAGACGGCATCGGTTTTCGTTACAATAGCTTTTTTTCACACGTCCAAATTCGCAAATGCAACTCCTCAAATACCTCCAAGCCCAAGGCATCGGCAGTCGCAAACAATGTTTGTGGCTGATTGAAAACGACTGCGTCGCCATCAATGGCGAAATCATCAGCAACAGCAAAGCCGACATCAAGCCAAATGAAGTTCGCCGTTTACAAATCGATGAAGCAGACGTGTCCTTCGTGCCGCTGCCCTATTTCTACATCGCCCTGCACAAACCTGCCGACTACGAAACTTCGCACAAACCGCGCGATTATCCCAGCGTATTCAGCTTATTTGCCGACAATTTGCGGCAAATTGAAATGCAAGCAATCGGGCGTTTGGATGCCGACACCACGGGTATTTTATTGATAACCAACGACGGGCAATTCAATCACCGCATGACTTCGCCCAAACACAAAGTCGCCAAACTCTATCGCGTAACGCTGAAACACCCAGCCGATGACAAACTTTGCCAAACGCTGTTGCAAGGCGTGTTGTTGCACGATGAAAACGAAACCGTGTCGGCAAGCGCTGCCGAATTGAGCGACCCACACACGCTGCTGCTCACCATCACCGAAGGCAAATACCATCAAGTCAAACGCATGGTTTCCGCCGCAGGCAATCGGGTAGAAAAACTGCACCGCCTGCGTTTTGGCGACTGGGACACCGAAGATTTGGCGGCAGGCGAATGGAAATTTATCGAAATTGAATAAATGAAATGTAAACAAAAAGATAAAGCATAAATTTTACTAACATAATCATCAGCAAAAAGCAATACCCCCCCCCGACACTTTTTATCGTTCAATTTCAATATGTTAAATTTATCAATAGCGTTAATTTATTTAGTTAATAAATTTCTCTTGATTAAATGTTTTATTGCTGTATAATTCGGGCTGTCTTTACTATATAAGACTACCCTGTTCTTTAGTAAGACATTTTCCCCGTAATGTGCTTGGCCAACTATGTCTTCCCCTAGATGTAGTTGGCATTTTTTTATGCACTTTTTGCTTGCTCTTGCCAGCAAATGCCACTCATGCCGTCTGCAATTTCATGCGCACCAGCTTGCTCTTGTAATCACTTTATTCTGTTCAATAAATGTTTTTCGCATACCACAAAACTGTAATCGCCTGTAATTTTACCTTGACTACACGCAACTACAATTTGGTATAATCTACGCCGTTTCTGGCTTGATTCAAGCCAATTTCCACAAACCGTATTCAAAAAAAAGGACACCAATCATGGGCATTAAAGTTGCCATCAATGGCTACGGACGCATCGGTCGTCAAGTGTTACGCGCGATTTACGATTATCGTTTGGAAGACCAGTTAGAAGTTGTTGCCATCAACGCCAGCGGCGATTTAGCCACCAATGCTCATTTAACTCAATTCGACACCATTCACGGCAGATTCAACGCCGATATTTCACACGACGACAAACATTTAATCATCAATGGCAAAGCGATTCCGTTTTTCTCGACTCGCAACCCAGCCGAATTGCCTTGGGGCGCGTTGGGCGTGGATTTGGTAATGGAATGCACAGGCGCGTTCACCAGCAAAGAAAAAGCGAAAATTCACTTGGAATCGGGCGCGAAAAAAGTGCTGATTTCCGCCCCAGGCGGCGACGATGTGGACGCAACCATTGTTTATGGCGTGAACCACGACACCATCACCGACGACATGACCGTGATTTCCAACGCGTCTTGCACCACCAACTGTTTGTCGCCGATTGCCAAAGTGTTGCACGAAGGTTTGGGCATTGTGAAAGGTTCGATGACCACGATTCACGCGCTAACCAACGACCAAACCGTAACCGACGTGCGCCACAAAGATTTGCGCCGTGCACGCAGCGGCGTGGCGAACATGATTCCGACCAAAACAGGCGCGGCAAAAGCGGTTGGCTTGGTGTTGCCAGAACTCAAAGGCAAATTAGACGGCTTGGCGATTCGCGTGCCAACGATTAACGTGTCTTTAGTGGATTTGGCGTTCCAAGCCGCGCGCGACACCAGCGTGGAAGAAGTGAACGCCCTGCTCAAAGCGGCTGCAGACGGCAATTTAAAAGGCATTTTGGGCTACAACACGCTGCCGTTGGTTTCTATGGATTTCAATCACACCAGCCAAGCCAGCACTTTTGACGCAACTTTAACTAAAGTAGTTGATGGCAATATGGTGAACGTGTTCGCTTGGTATGACAACGAATGGGGCTTCAGCTGCCAAATGCTCAACACCGCGCGCCGTATGTTTAACTTGGAAGTGCGCCCGTTTGCGTGATTCATTCACATCATCAAATAAAAACAACAGCCTGTATTCACTCAGGCTGTTTTTGTTTGCCCAACGCAAGCCGCGCGATGCCGTCTGCGGTTTCATGCAAACAGCTTTTCAGACACGCCCGCCAAAATCGGTTAAAATAAGCCGTTTTTTGTTAAGCGAAACCAGAGCATGAACACGCCGACCCGCCAAATCATTTTGGATACCGAAACCACAGGACTTTACCCGCTAAACGGCGACCGCCTGATTGAATTTGCAGGCGTGGAAATGATTAAACGCCAGCTCACCCACAATAATTTGCATCTTTATGTTCACCCCGAGCGCGACATTCCAGCCGAAGCGGCGGCAGTGCATGGCATCACGCTGGAACAACTGGAAAACAACAACGCGCCCGTGTTCGCCAAAGTTGGGCAAGAAATCGCCGACTTCATTCACGGCGCGGAGCTGATTATTCACAACGCCTCATTTGACGTGGGCTTTTTGAACATGGAATTTCAGCGCATGGGTTTGCCCACGATTGAAGAACTCGGCTGCACCATCACCGACACGCTGACCATGGCGCGCGCAATGTTCCCAGGGCAAAAAAACAGCTTGGACGCGTTGTGTACCCGTTTTGAAATCGACCGCAGCAAACGCGTGTTGCACGGCGCATTGATAGACTGCGAACTGCTCGCCGATGTCTATTTGGCGATGACGCGCAGCCAGTTCAGCCTGTACGACGCTTTTGAAACGCCCAGCGAAAGTCTGGCGGTTGCTGCGATGCAACGCCCAACGCAATTGAAAATTTTAGCCGCCAATGCCGATGAATTAGCCGCACACGAAGCCTATTTAAACGATTTGGACAAAGCCACTGGCGGCGCGTGTGCGTGGCGACAACATCAGCCCAACAGCGAGCAGACGGCATGAGCAAACGCAAAATCGCCTTAATTCCAGCAGCGGGCGTGGGTTCGCGTTTTGGTTCAAATATGCCCAAGCAATACATTGAAATTGCTGGACAAACCGTGTTGTCGCACACGGTAAACATTTTTTTGAACAACGCCGAAATCGACTTAATCGCGATTGTGGTGTCGCCCGAAGATAATCAGGTGCAGACGGCATTAAGCAAACCTTTACACCCGAAAGTTGTGATTTTGCCTTGTGGCGGCGAAACGCGTGCCGAAAGTGTGCGCAATGGCGTTGATGCTTTATTGAATCAACAACTTGCCGCTGAAACCGACTGGATTTTGGTACACGATGCCGCGCGTTGTTGCTTGCCGCCTGCAGTGTTACAGCGTTTATTGAACGAAAGTACACAAAACGAAACCGAACAAACAGGGGCGATTTTGGCGATTCCTGTTGCCGACACACTCAAACGCGCCACAGGCGAACACATCGCCCAAACCGTGTCGCGGCAAGATTTATGGCAAGCGCAAACGCCGCAAATGTTCGCCGCCCACTTATTGCAGACGGCACTCAATGGCGATTTGAACGACATCACAGACGAAGCGTCGGCGGTAGAAAAACTTGGCATTGCGCCGAAACTGGTTTTAGGCGATGTGCGCAACATCAAATTGACGCAAGCACAAGACGCGGATTTGGTGCGTTTATTGTTAAATGAAGCAACAAAATTGCAGACGGCAACTCATCATTAAAACAGAGAAAAATCATGAATATACGAATCGGACAAGGCTACGATGTGCATCAATTAGTGGAAGGTCGCCCCTTGATTTTGGGTGGCGTACACATTCCGTTTGACAAAGGTTTGCTCGGTCATTCCGATGCCGATGCCTTGTTGCACGCAATTACCGATGCGATTTTGGGTGCAGCCGCTTTGGGCGACATCGGCAGCC
Organism: Neisseria sp.; assembly: GCA_030531795.1. Lineage (GTDB taxonomy): Bacteria > Pseudomonadota > Gammaproteobacteria > Burkholderiales > Neisseriaceae > Neisseria. The sequence goes on along the minus strand of JAUNMN010000004.1, from coordinate 6,917 downwards.
ATTTCCCCGACACCGCCGCCGAATTTAAAGATGCCGACAGTCGCGTTTTATTGCGTCAAGCCTATGCCAGCGTACGAAAATTAGGCTGGAAAATCATCAACATAGACAGCACCATCATCGCCCAACAGCCCAAGCTTGCGCCGCACATCGCCGCCATGCGTGCCAACATCGCCGCCGATTTGAATTTAGCGATTGACTGCGTCAATATCAAAGGCAAAACCAATGAAAAACTGGGCTATCTCGGTCGTCAAGAAGGCATAGAAGCGCAGGCTGCGGTGTTGCTGGTAAAAGAATAAATCTTTCACTTTCAATAAATTACAAAGGACGAACAATGAATTTATTCCCCAATTTGGCGCAACGCTATGGCGAAGAACAATTATCCGCAGGCGCAGCGCAACGTTTGGCACAAGAAATCGCCTTTGCCCCGATTGTGTTTCAAGTGTCGCGTTTGATGCTCAAATACGGCATTCTGGACACCATCAATCAAGCTGCAGACGGCATCAGCTTCGCCGATTTGCACGCCAAAACCGATTTAAGCCCTTATGGTTTGCAGGTTTTGCTCGAATCTTCGCTCACCATCGGCACAGTGCATTTTCGCGACGAGCGTTATTTCATCAGCAAAGCAGGCTGGTTTTTGCTCAAAGACAAACTGGCGAAAGTCAATTTGGAATTTGTGCAAGAAATTTGCTATCAAGGCATGTTTGACTTGGAAGCCACTTTGCAAACGGGCAAACCCGAAGGTTTGAAAGTGTTTGGGCAATGGCCAACCGTGTACGAAGGTTTATCCCAACTACCTGAAATCGCGCGAGAAAAATGGCTCGCTTTCGACCACTACTATTCCGACAGCTCTTTTCCGAGTGCTTTAGAATATGTGTTCTCGCGTCCTGTCAAAACCTTGCTGGACGTGGGCGGCAACACAGGACGCTGGGCGATGCAATGCGTGGGCTACAATGCCGATGTTCATGTAACCATCATGGATTTGCCGCAACAAATCGGTTTGATGCGCGATGCAACCGCAGGCAAAGCTGGCGCGGAACGCATCCACGGACACGGTGCGAATTTATTAGACCCCGATGTACCGTTTCCGACGGGTTTTGATGTGATTTGGATGAGCCAATTTTTGGATTGTTTCTCGGAAAACGAAGTGCAAAGCATTTTACGCCGCGCCGCCGCTTCCATGAATGAAAACAGCGAGTTATTCATCATGGAACCGTTTTGGGACAGACAACAATACGAAACCGCCGCTTATTGTTTGGCACAAACCAGCTTGTATTTCACCGCCATCGCCAACGGCAACAGCAAAATCTATCATTCAGACGACATGATACGTTGTGTGCAAGCTGCTGGTTTGGAAGTGATTGAAATCAAAGACGGTTTGGGCTTGGGACACAGCATTTTGCGTTGTCGCAAAGCGGCGTAACACAAAATCAGCAAACTGAAATCAATTTCATTAAAAACAAAGGACTAAACATGGCAGACCAAAACGAGTTAAAACGCATTGCCGCCGAAAAAGCCGTAGAATTTGTGCCAGAAAACGAATACATCGGCATCGGCACAGGCTCAACCGTGAAATTGTTTATTGAAGCCTTGGCAAAAAGTGGCAAGAAAATCAAAGGCGCGGTCAGCACTTCCAAAAGCACTTCTGCCCTGCTCGAGTTGCACGAAATTCCCGAAATCACTTTGCGCGACGTGATTCGTTTGGCGGTGTATGTGGACGGCGCAGACGAAGTCAATCACAGCCTGCAAATGATTAAAGGCGGTGGCGCGGCTTTGCTTGGCGAAAAAATCGTTGCCAGTGCATCGGATTTATTCGTGTGCATCGCCGACGAAAGCAAATATGTGTCGCGTTTGGGCAAATTTCCTTTGCCAGTGGAAGTGATTCCATCGGCGCGTTCGCTGGTGGCGCGTCAATTGCTCAAACTCGGCGGCGAACCACAATTGCGCATCGGCTGCACCACCGACAACGGACACGAAATCTTGGACGTTACAGGTTTAGACTTATCGCAACCTTTGAGCCGCGAAGACGAAATCAATCAAATTGTGGGCGTGGTAGAAAACGGCATCTTCGCGCGTTACGCTGCCGATGTGTTGATTTTGGGCAAAGCCAGCGGCGCGGAAGTGATTAAAATTCGCTAAACCATTTTAGCGATAAAACCCTGATGCCGTCTGCGATTAACTGGATTTGCAGACGGCATCGGCTTCACAAACACAAGGGAAACAGCATGAAACGCCACATACTATTGCAGCCACTTTCGCAAGACCATCATCACACACTGGCTTTGTGTGTCCGCGTTTTGCGTGCGCCAGAGTGCAATCATCAAGCCGAAATCGAGCCGCATCTAATCGATTTGGAACAGCATTTTCAGCAAGAAGAACAACAATTTGCGCCTTTATGGCAATATTTGCCCGATGATTGTCTGCCACTCAAACAACGGTTTGAACAAGAACACGCCCAGTTGCGCGCTTTGTTTGCTGCCGCGCAATTTGATGATGAAAACTGGAACAAAACCTTTGCCACTTCGGTACGCGACCACGCCCGTTTTGAAGAACGCGAACTATTTCCCGCTTTGGAAAAATACGCTTTAAATCAAGCCGATAATCTTTAAATCAATCCGCTTATTTAATAAAAATGCCGTCTGCACAATTTAACAAGCGCAGACGGCATTTCATCAAACATTCATCAAAATCACGCTTCAAGGTTTACCCTTCTTCTCGACACCAAGCGCGTGCCGCGTCCATGTCCAAATAAATTTGCTTCATCATGCTGTCTAAATCGGCAAATTTTTCTTCATCACGCAATTTGTGCAAAAAATGCACGCTCAACCGCTGACCGTAAATTTCCTGATGAAAATCAAAAATATGTACTTCTAATTTTTGCTTTGTGCCGTCTGCAACCGTTGGATTCACGCCCAAACTGGCAACGCCGCGTTTGCGCCCAAAATCGCCGCTCACGTCCACCACGAACACGCCATTGAGCGCGTAATTGTGTTGCGCCAAATGAATGTTGGCAGTTGGGCAGTTGATGGTGCGACCCAGTTTTTTGCCGTGTTTCACGCGACCATTCAACACATATTCATGCCCCAAAATATGCTGCGCTTGTTCAATTTTGCCTGCTTGCAAAGACTGTCGCACCGCCGTACTGCTCGCGCGCGTGCCCGCCACCAACACGCTGGGCGTGCGTTCGGTAACAAAATCGTTTTGCGCCGCCAACAAATCAAAATCGCCCACGCGTCCTCGTCCAAAACGAAAATCGTCGCCCACCAACAAATAACGTGTTTGCAAACCTTGTCGCAAAAAATGTTCAATAAAATCATTCACTTCAATCGCAGCAAACTGGGCATTGAAACGCAACACCAGCACATCATCAACGCAGCCACTGTCGCGCAACAAACGCAATTTGTCGCGCAAAGGCGTTAAGCGCGACACGGCTGGCAAATCGCGCATTTTGGCAAAAAATTCATTCGCTTGTGGCTCAAAAACGACCACCACACTGCGCAAACCGCGCGCGCGCGCTTCATTTTGCAAACGTTGCAAAATATGCAAATGACCGCGATGCACGCCGTCAAAATTCCCGATTGTTACCGCACTTTGCTGCGCCATTTGCCGCAAACCTTGCTCGCCAAACCAAATATTCATGCTGTTTTCAAAGCGTTTTCAAAAATTTCGCCATTGTAAACGCAATCGCCTATTTGATAAACCAAAGCCGTTGCGTTGATGGCACAAATCGCGTTTGAATGATTGTTTCAATACGCTTTATTTTGTCGCGTGATTTTTCTTAATTTTGATATTTCGTATAAAAAATTTTGTATTTTCAGCACGTTTATTTCGCATTAAATAACTTTGCAGACAGTTTATCGCCCAACACACAATTGCAGACGGCATCGGCGTGTTCATGATTTTTTGCAGGCATTGCCAAAAAATTAGAAAAATATCAAGACGAAAATAGGTTTTTTCTTGTAAAATACGCGGTTTACATTTTGGGGCGTAAGCACTCGCCCGCTTGATAACAAAATAACAGAGTTTTTCCATGGATTTTCGTTTTGACATCATTTATGAATACCGCGAAATGTTCCTAACAGGGGCATTGACCACGCTGGGTTTGACGGTTGTGGCTGTGGCTGGCGGTACGTTTTTGGGTTTGCTCGGCGCGTTGGCGCGTATTGTGCGTTTTGAAAAAGGCGGCGTGTTTTTGCGTGGCTTGGCGTGGGTTTTGCGCACGATTTCTTTGGCTTATGTAACCATTTTCCGTGGCACACCTTTGTTTGTGCAGATTTTCATTTGGTATTTTATTTGGGCAGTTGCCTTAATCAATCCGACCGATGGTTGGCTGGTGAGCGGCGATGCGGCGGTGGAATTACGCCGCAATTATGGTGCGATTATTGCGGGTATGTTGGCATTAACTGCCAACGCTGGCGCGTACATCACCGAAATCTTTCGCGCAGGTATTCAATCAATTGACAAAGGACAAATGGAAGCGGCGCGCTCTTTGGGTTTGACTTACCCACAAGCGATGCGTTTTGTGATTTTGCCGCAGGCGATTCGCCGTATGTTGCCTCCTCTTGCCAACGAGTTCATCACTTTGCTCAAAGACAGTTCGCTGTTGTCGGCGATTGCGGTTGCCGAGTTGGCATACGTTCAGCGCACGATTTCGGGTCGCTATTCGATTTATGAAGAACCGCTTTACACCATCGCTCTAATTTATTTGGTGATGACGATTTTCTTGAGCTGGTTGTTTTCTTGGCTGGAAAAGAAATACAGCGTTCGCGGTCATCATTAAGCTGTTTATATTTAAGATATTTATGCCGTCTGCGGAAAAAGTGCAGACGGCATTTTGTTTGCCAAATGGTTTGCTCAACACGCGCATCGCTTATAACCAAGTTTGCACCATACATAACCAAGCATTCTTTCAAATTTGGCACGCGTTTGCGTAAAATGGCGGGCAATGAATAAGGAATCATTATGCGTTTACTGAAATCGCCCACTGTTTTGCCTGCGTTTAATTTGAGTTTGGGCATCACGGTTTTGTGTTTGTCTTTGTTGGTGGTGTTGCCGTTTGCGATGATGGCGGTGTCGGCAAGCCAAATCGGTTGGCAGGCGTTTTGGCAAACCATCAGCGATGAGCGCGTGTTGGCGGCGGTGTGGCTGAGTTTGAAAATGTCGTTTTACGCGATGCTGACGAATTTGCTGTTTGGCACTTTAGTCGCGTGGGTGTTGGTGCGTTACGACTTTCCAGCGAAAAACTTCATCAATGCTTTGGTGGATTTGCCCTTTGCCTTGCCGACTGCAGTAACAGGCATCGCCCTTGCCACTTTATACGCACCGAATGGCTGGCTTGGTCAATTATTCGCTGCAGACGGCATCTTGGGTTTTTCCGAAACCTTAAAAATCGCATTCACACCCATCGGCATTTGGATTGCGCTGGTGTTCGTGTCTTTGCCCTTTGTGGTGCGTGCCGTGCAACCTGTTTTGGAAGAATTGTCGGGCGAATACGAAGAAGCGGCAGCAACTTTAGGTGCCACTCGCTTCACGGTTTTTCGCCGCGTTTTACTGCCCGAACTCGCCCCTGCCTTATTAACGGGCGCAGGCATGATGTTTGCCCGTGCCACAGGCGAATTTGGCTCGGTGATTTTCATCGCAGGCAATATTCCGATGGTGTCCGAAATTTTGCCGCTCATCATCATTTCCAAGTTGGAACAATACGATGTGGCAGGCGCTTCGGCGGTGGCATTATTTATGTTACTGATTTCCTTTGCTATTTTACTCACACTTAATCTCGCGCAATGGGCATTGAGCAAACGCGCAGGAGCGAAAGCATGAACATCAATCCGAATATCAACGAACCGCGTTCGGTGCAATGGCTGCTGATTGCGATTGCCTTGGCGTTTTTGGGCATCATGCTGATTGTGCCGCTGGTAGCAGTGTTTTACGAAGCACTCAAAGGCGGTTGGCAACTGTATCTCGCCGCCCTGCACGACGCAGAAGCGCAGGCGGCAATTCGTTTGACTTTGCTGACCACGGCGATTGTAGTGCCGATTAACGCGGTGTTGGGCATCGCGATGGCTTGGCTGCTGACGCGCTTTGATTTTCGCGGCAAACAATTGCTCACCACTTTACTCGATTTGCCGTTTTCAGTGTCGCCCGTGGTGGCAGGTTTGATGTTTGTGTTGCTGTTTGGCGCGCACACCGTGTTCGGCGCGTGGCTGGAAGCACAAGGCATACAGATTATTTTTGCGATACCTGGAATCGTGTTGGCGACGCTGTTTGTTACCTTCCCGTTTGTGGCACGCGAACTGATTCCGCTGATGCAAGCGCAAGGCGACAGCGAAGAGCAAGCAGCATTGATTTTGGGCGCGAACGGCTGGCAAATGTTTTGGCGCGTGACCTTACCCAACATCAAATGGGCGTTGCTCTACGGCATTATTTTGACCAACGCCCGTGCGATGGGCGAGTTTGGTGCGGTGAGCGTGGTGTCGGGGCATATTCGTGGCGAAACCAACACCATTCCGCTGTTGGTGGAAATTTTGTACAACGAATACAACTTTACCGCCGCTTTTGCCCTGTCCAGCGTGTTGGCTTTGCTTGCCCTTGCCACACTTGCCTTGCAAAACCTGATTAACGCCATAGAAACACGCAAACTGGCGCAGGCGAAACGGTAATAAATCTTGCCGTCTGCAGACGGCATGAAATAGCCATTGCACTTTAAACTGATACTTCGTTACTTCGCCTCGCCGTACTATCCGTACTGTCTTCGGCTCGTTGCCTTGTCTCAATTTAAATTGCTTCGGCTATCAGCTATGTAACAACTTGGGTTTTCATCACTCAAGCGATTAAAAAACGAGAACAACCATGAGCATACGCATCCAACACTTAAACAAAACCTTTGGCGATTTTCGCGCTTTGTCCAACATCAATTTAAG
>JAUNMN010000045.1 GCA_030531795.1 Neisseria sp. | reverse complement strand
GAGCGTTTGGAAACCTTGCTCGACTTGCAATCGCCTGTTTTGGTGGAAAAAAACGAAGCTGCAGACGGCAAAATTAGCTTGTCGGCAGATGAATTGAGCCAACATCCTGATTTGGTGGCGCGTGCAATGGGTGCGGCGGTGTTGTATGGCAACGATGATAATGTTTTGTTTTTGTTGCCTTATTATCAAAAACTGTCGCCGCAGCTACAAGAACCTGCTTTGCTGAATGCGGCTTTGGCGGTGCAAGCAGGACGCGCGCAAAATATGAGCGAAGCGGTGGCGCGTTGGCGTGCGGTGTTGGCAGCGCAACCGACTTGGACTTTGGCGCGTTTTCGTTTGGCAACGGCTTTGTATGCCGACCGTCAATACGAAGCGGCGCAAGCACAATTTGAAAAACTGCGCGGCGAGCGTTTGCCCGAGCCATTAAAAGCGGCGAATGAGCAGTATTTGCAGGCAATTGCACAGAAAAACGATTGGAATGTGCAAGGTGGTTTCACTTATTTAAATGACAACAACATCAACAACGCGCCGAAAAATCGCGATTTGGGTGGTGGTTGGACTGCACCAGAAGCCGAAGCAGGACACGGCATCGCGGCGAATGTGGCGGCGAGCAAGCGTTGGCATTATCCCGCTTTTTATCACGAGCTGCGTGTGAGTGCAGACGGCAAATATTATTGGGACAACAAGGCGTACAACGATTTGAGTATTCGTGCGCAAACGGGTTTGGGCAAGCAAACCGCGCGTTATGAAGTGGCGGTCTTGCCTTTTGTGGAGCAAACTTGGTATGCAGGCGGTGCACCAAATGACAAATCCTTAAAACGCTTTTCGCGCAGCGGTGGCGTGGCTTTGGAAGCCAGCGTGCGTCCAGCCGAAAAATGGCAATTGAGTACTCATTTGGAATATTCCAAACCGCGTTATCGCACGCGTGCGCATTTAAATTCGCAGGTTTTGGCGTGGTCAAACACCGCGTTTTATCAGCAAAACGCCCATCGTTATTGGTTTGTCGGTGCGGATTGGCAACAAGTGAGCCAAACGCGTGATGACGATGACGCGTTTAATCGCCGTGGCGTGCGCGTGGGTTGGGGCGAAGATTGGGGCGCAGGCATTTCTACGCGTTTGACTGCGGCATACGGCAAAAAGCATTATCGCGGCAATGCTTTGATTTGGAATCGTCGCCAGCAAAACAATGAATGGACGCTGAACGCGAGCGTGTGGCATCGCAATCTGCATTTCAAAGGCATCACGCCACGTTTGACTTGGAATTATCAACGCGTGAACAGCAATATCGCTTTGTATCAACACCAAAAACACCGCGTGTTTGTGGAATTGAGCAAGCAATTTTAAGCGGCAAAAATGAAGGCAAAGCAAGACATTTCGTGCCGTCTGCAGACGGCATTGGCGGCGGACAAAGCTATCATTCAAGCAGCCAAACGAGTGGAGGTGGCACTCAGTGGTGGCTTGGATTCCATAGTTTTGTTTCATTTGCTCGCCAGCGTGCGAGATGTGTGGGGCATTGAGTTGTCAGCGGTGCATGTTCATCATGGTTTGCAAACTGAAGCTGATGCGTGGGCAGCGTTTTGTCGCAATTTTTGCGAACGCCATCACATCGCACTGCGTGTGTGCCGAGTCAACATCAGTGCAGACGGCAAGGGCATTGAAGCGACAGCACGCGAAGCGCGTTATGCCGAATTTGCCCGAAGTTCCGCGCCGATTATTGCCCTGGCACATCATGCCGATGACCAAGTGGAAACCTTTTTACTGGCGGCATTGCGCGGTGGCGGTTTGCGTGCTTTGTCGGCTATGCCAAAATGGCGTGATTTCGCCGAAAATAAACTCATTTGGCGACCACTTTTGCCATTTTTGCGACAAGAATTGATGCAATATGCCGAGCAACACGCCTTGCCTCATGTAGAAGACCCAAGCAATCAAAATCCAGCGTATTTACGCAATTGGTTGCGGCAACAGGTTCTTCCGAACTGGCAAACGCGTTTGCCACATTACAAGCAACATCTGCAAAACAGCGTATCGCTTTTGCAAGACGAATTGACGCTGTTGGACGAATATTTGGCGGCGGATTATCGTGAATTGTTGTCATCAGGGCGTTTGAATTTGGCGGCGTGGCGTGCTTTGAGTGTCGCCAAACAAAAAGCGCTGTTGGCGTATTTTGTGCGACAACATGACGATGCTTTTTTATCGCCTGCAGCATTGGCGAATACGACAGAGATTTTACGAACTTCGCCACAAACCCATCAAGTTTCGCTGAAAAATGGCATTTTGTATGCTTATCAAAATGGTTTGTGGTATTTAAAGCCAAGATGGCAAAGCGAAACTCAAGACGCTTGCCGTCTGCAATCGCTGTGGCAAGGGCAAGATGGTTGGTGTTTAATGCCAGCGAAAAATGGTTTGAGTGCGGCGGACTTGGCGAAAGTGAACAGCATTCGTGCGGTCAATAAAAACGATGTGATTGAGTTGAATATCGGTCGCAAAAACATCATGCAACTTTTGCAAGAACACAAAGTCGCACCGATTTTTCGCCCGCATTTTTTGGCTTTGTTTGATGAAAATGGCGAATGCATGGCGGTGAACAGTTTGCGTGTGGCGGCAAAATACAGCAGCGAAAATGGCGTGTTGCCCATTTTCGAGCCGCAAAACAACTGGATTTTAAAACCTGTTGCGCGTTAGTTTTGAAAATCAAAGTTGAATAAAGATGCCGTTTGCAGAATATAAAACTGCAGACGGCATTTTTTATGCAAAACAATTTGAATAAATGGATTCGGCAAACGGTTTAACGTGTTGTTTTCATTAAACGTTGCTTTTCGCGTTTCCAGTCGGCTTCTTTCAGGCTTTGGCGTTTGTCGTGTTGTTTTTTGCCTTTTGCTAAACCGATGTCCATTTTGATGTAGCCACGTTTATAGTGTAAATTGAGCGGCACGAGCGTGTAGCCGCTGCGTTCCACTTTGCCGATTAACTTATTGATTTCCGATTGATTTAACAGCAATTTGCGCTGACGAACAGGGTCGGGTTTAACGTGGGTAGAGGCAGTGGGCAGGGCGGTGATGTGGCAACCAACCAAATAAAACGCGTCGCGTTTCCAGTGAATATAGCTTTCTTTGAGCTGAATTCTGCCCGCGCGTATGGCTTTGACTTCCCAGCCATCGAGCACCAAACCTGCTTCAATTTGGTCTTCAATAAAATAATCGTGAAAGGCTTTTTTATTACTGGCGATACTCATTTTTTGCCTAAATAAACGAAAAGAAATGGCGTGTATTTTATCAGAAATCACGCCAAATCGCGGTTTATTTTCGGTTTAACTTTGGCAAACGCTGCAATCTTCGCTGTTACGACTGCTTTGTAGGCGCAAGGCTTTGCGTTTTTCGGCGGCTTCAAAGCGACAGCGTTGAGCTTCGTTTTGAATCTGCAAAGGCGGCACGGCAACGGGTTTGCCTTCGTGCATCGCCACCATCGTGAAATAGCAAGAGTTGGTGTGGCGCGTGGTGCGCGTGTGAATGTTTTGTGCTTCCACGCGGATGCCGACTTCCATAGACGTTTTGCCGACATAATTGACGCTGGCGGAAAAAGTTACCAGTTCGCCCACATGAATCGCTTCTTTGAAGGTTACTTGGTCTACCGACAAGGTTACGCAATAGTAGCCGCTGTAACGGCTGGCGCAGGCGTAGGCGACTTGGTCGAGCAGTTTCAGCAAATCACCGCCGTGGACGTTGCCGCTGAAATTTGCCATGTCGGGGGTCATTAAAACCGTCATTTGTAATTCGTGTTGGAGTTGGGTTTGGTTGTTCATGATGTATGCTTGTTATTGAAAAAATGGAATTTTAGCGGACAAAACGGTGTTTGCGGTTTTGATAGCGATGATTTATGAAAAGGTTTGCATGGAAACAATCATGCCGTCTGCATTTGAATGAAAACTGCAGACGGCATTTTTGCGAATGGTTTAACGCAATACTTCTGCACCACCCAAATACGGACGCAAAGCAGCAGGAATGTAGATGCTGCCGTCTGCATTTTGGTGGTTTTCCAACACCGCCACTAAAGCGCGTCCTACTGCTAAACCAGAGCCGTTTAAGGTATGCACCAAGCGGTTTTTGCCGTCTGCATCTTTAAAACGCGCTTTCATGCGGCGTGCTTGGAAGTCTTCGCAGTTTGAGCAGCTGGAAATTTCGCGGTAGGTGTTTTGCGCGGGTACCCACACTTCCAAATCGTAGGTTTTGGTCGCACCAAAACCCATGTCGCCCGTGCAAAGGGTAATCACGCGATAAGGCAATTCTAACAATTGTAAAATGCGTTCGGCGTGTCCAACCATTTCTTCCAAAGCGGCATACGATTTTTCAGGGTGAACGATTTGCACCATTTCCACTTTGTCAAACTGATGTTGGCGAATCAAACCGCGCGTGTCTTTGCCGTGTGAACCAGCTTCGCTGCGAAAACATGGCGAATGGGCGGTTAATTTCAAAGGCAAATCGCCTTCATTGAGAATGCTGTCGGCAACGGTGTTGGTGAGCGTTACTTCCGCAGTGGGAATCAAATATTGCGTTTGTTTGCTTTCGTCGCCGCCGCGCGTTACATGGAACAAATCTTCGCCGAATTTGGGCAATTGTCCCGTGCCAAATAGGGCGGAATCATTGACGATGTAAGGCGTGTAAAATTCGGTGTAGCCATGTTGTTGGGTGTGGGTGTCCAACATGAATTGGGCTAAAGCACGGTGCAAACGTGCAACCGAACCTTTTAACACAGCAAAACGTGCGCCCGATAATTTCGCGCCTGTGTCAAAGTCCAAACCCAGTTTTGCACCCAAATCCACATGGTCGAGCAAATCAAAATTAAAGGTTCGTGGCGTGCCGACTTTGCGTACCTCCACATTATCGTTTTCGTCCGCACCCGCTGGCACGCTTTCATGCGGCAAGTTCGGAATGCTCATCAACCAAGCGTCTAATTCGGTTTGCACGTTTTGCAAATCCGCCGCCGCTTGCTCCAAATCGCTTTTGATTTGTGCCACTTGTGCCATCGCTGCATCGGCTTCTTCGTGTTTGCCTTGACCTTTCAAAGCACCGATTTGTTTGGAAATGCTGTTGCGTTGTGCTTGCAATTGTTCGGTTTGGATTTGCACGTTTTTGCGCGTTTCTTCCAAAGCGTTAAAACGGGCGGTGTCTAATTGATAGCCACGTTGTGCCAAACGAGCGGCAACGGCGGCTGCGTCATTGCGTAAAAGTTGAATGTCTAACATGGTTAAACTCTTTATTGATGAGAAAAAATGGCGATATTTTAAACGATTTTGAGGGGGATTGCAGGCGTTTTTGTTGGCTGAAAATGAACGAGTGACAAAACTAAAGGCAAAATAAAAACATGCCGTCTGCAGTTTGATGTTGCAGACGGCATGGCGTATTTTAATAAACTAAATCAAATGCTTAATGATTAAGCACGTTTGCGGAATTCGCCAGTGCGGGTGTCGATTTCCACTTTGTCGCCGTTTTCAATGTAAGACATCACTTGGATTTCGGTGCCGCCCACCAAACGCGCGGTTTTCATCACTTTGCCAGAAGTGTCGCCTTTAACTGCTGGCTCGGTGTATTCCACTTCGCGCACGATGATTGTTGGCAATTCAACAGAAATCGGGTTGCCTTCGTAGAAAGTAACTTCGCAGTCGTCTTCCATGCCGTCTACGATGAATTTCAAGGCATCGCCGATATTTTCTGCTTCGATTTCGTATTGATTGAACTCATCGTCCATGAATACATACATCGGGTCGGCGAAGTAGCTGTATTTACATTGTTTGCGGTTCAACACCACCACATCAAATTTGTCATCAGCTTTCACGATGGTTTCAGAAGCTGCGCCAGTCAACAAGTTTTTCAATTTCATTGACACTTTAGCTGATGAGCGACCGCCTTTGATGTATTCGGTTTTTTGCACAACCATAGGGTCGTTGCCAATCATAAATACATTACCTGCGCGCAATTCTTGTGCTGTTTTCATATTTTGTCTCTTAAATAAAATCGGTTAGAAAAAAAAACGCGTCATTTTAGCAAATCTGCCATGAATTTGGCTAGTTTTTCTGTGGCACTTTGTTGGCTAAACAAATATTTTTGCCATTTTTCGCTGGCTTCGCGCCATTTTTCTCGGTTTTGCTGCAAAATTTGCCACGCGTTTAAACGCTCGTTCATGCTCAATTCATATTCTCCATTGAGTTCGCCTGACAAACGCTGATGCGCTTGAAACACTTCGCTTTGCCAACAAAATTCGGTTTTTTGCCAAAAAGCGGCGAGTTTGTCCAAATGTGCCATTTCGTCTTGCGGATAAATGTGCCACAAAAACGGTTTACCTGAAAACTGTGCGCGCACAAAACTGTCTTCGCCGCGGATAATCAAACCATCAAACAAATGCAGCACGCAGTCAAAATCATCTTGCGGCACAAACGGCAGACGGCACAGCGAGATGTTGCCGATTTGCACGCTGTCGCCAGCGTGGGCAAGGGCGTTTGCATCTACAGGCAAGGCAGTGCGAATGCTGCGTGTAATCGGTTCGCCAGCCAAATAAAGAGTCAAAGGTTCGCCAGCGAGTTGCCACATCGCCAGCCATTTTACCCAAACTTCGCTTTGGTAGCCAAACAGCAGCCATTCTTGGTTTTGCTTGGCAGACAAACCGAGTTGGCGGCGGAAAGTTTGCAAAACTTGTTCGCTTGGAACAGCGTAATTTCGTTCACGCAACAAACCGCCGCTTCGTTCGCTAAACCCCATCAGCCAAAAGTATTTTTCGCTGCCATCGCTTTGCAAAGACGGTTTGCCGTGCATCGCTTCTGCCCACGTTTCGGCACTCAAATATTCCCAGTTTAAGCAAATGGCATGATTTTCCCGAATGACTTGGCGAACTGCAGACGGCAAGTCGCAAGCAAAGGTTTCAATCACGATGTTGGGCAAAGGGGCATCGCTCAAATCGGCGGTTTGTCCTGCTTGCCAAGTTCGCAAGGCGATGTTTTGGTGTGAACAAGGCAGGGCGGGCAAAGTGGGCGATAAAGCACGCAAACTGTTTTCATCGTCCAGCCACAAACACACTTGCCAGCCCAGTTCTTGTTGCAGCATTTTTGCCAAACGCCAACTCACGCCGATGTCGCCGAAATTGTCGATAACGGTGCAAAAAATCCAGCAAACTTTGTTTGATATGGCAGACGGAGAAAGTGCAGACGGCATGGTGCGACCTTAAATCATTGAAATTGATTGTTTATTAAAACAAATGAGAAAAAGCCCTGAAGAGTTCAGGGCTTGGCTTTGCCTTGTGCAAAGGCGGTTTATTCCCATTCAATTGTGGCTGGCGGTTTGCCGCTCACATCGTAAACCACGCGGTTGATGCCGCGCACTTCATTGATGATGCGGTTCGACACTTTGCCCAGCAGCGAGTAAGGTAATTCTGCCCAATGTGCGGTCATGAAGTCGCTGGTAATCACAGCACGCAAGGCAACGACATAATCATAAGTGCGCCCATCGCCCATCACGCCCACCGATTTCACAGGCAAGAACACGGCAAAGGCTTGGCTGGTTAAGTCGTACCAAGAAGTGCCGTTTTCGTCTGTTGCGGCACGCAATTCTTCAATGAAAATCGCATCGGCACGGCGCAATAAATCGGCGTATTCGGCTTTGACTTCGCCCAAAATGCGCACGCCCAAACCAGGGCCAGGGAAGGGGTGGCGATACACCATTTCGCGCGGCAAACCCAATGCTACACCCAATTCGCGCACTTCATCTTTAAACAAATCGCGCAAAGGTTCGAGCAATTGCAAATTCATTTGTTCGGGCAAACCGCCAACATTGTGGTGCGACTTAATTGCGTGTGCTTTTTTGGTTTTTGCACCCGCCGATTCAATCACATCGGGATAAATCGTGCCTTGTGCCAACCATTTGGCATTAACGCGTTTTTTCGCTTCGGCATCAAACACTTCCACAAATTCCGCACCGATGATTTTGCGTTTTTTCTCGGGGTCGGTTTCGCCTGCCAATTTGCTCATAAACTGTTCGCTGGCATCGACATGAATCACGTTCACCCCCAAATTACGCGCAAACATATCCATCACCATTTTGCCTTCGTCCAAACGCAACAAACCGTGGTCAACAAAGACACAAGTGAGTTGGTCGCCGATGGCACGATGAATCAAAGCAGCGGCAACCGAGCTGTCCACGCCGCCCGACAAACCCAAAATCACTTCATCATTGCCAACTTGTTCGCGGATTTTGGCAACCGCTTCATCAATGTAATTTGGCATTGTCCAAGATGGTTTCGCACCGCAAATGTCTAACACAAAACGGTTTAACAAAGCGCGACCTTGTTTGGTGTGGGTAACTTCGGGGTGAAACTGAATGCCGTAAAATTGTTTTTCGGCGTGTTCCATCATCGCAATCGGACAAGACGGTGTGTCGCCGATGACGGCAAAACCCGTTGGCAATTTGGCAACTTTGTCGCCATGACTCATCCACACATCCAGCGTGTTTGGCTGTCCGTCAAAAATGTCGCGAGTCAATTCGCTGTCTATCGTTTTGACTTGGGCATAACCAAATTCGCGCTGATTTCCTGGTTCAACCGCACCGCCCAAATGGTGTGCCATAAATTGCATACCGTAGCAAATGCCTAAAACGGGTACGCCTAAATCAAACAAACCTGTGTCGGCTTGGTAATCCGATTCGTACACCGAGTTTGGGCCGCCCGACAAAATAATGCCTTTAGGATTGAAGGCTTTGATGTCGTCTATGCTCATGTCAAATGAATGCAATTCGCAGTAAACATGGGCTTCGCGCACGCGGCGAGCGATGAGTTGGGTAACTTGCGAACCGAAGTCAAGAATAAGAATTTTGTCTTGAGTCATGATGAATGCTCTGATGGTTTGATGAAAAATTTAACGGATTTTAACACAAAAATCATGCCGTCTGCAGTTTGCGCGTGGCTGGATTTGCAGACGGCATCG
This sequence comes from Neisseria sp., assembly GCA_030531795.1. Classification (GTDB taxonomy): domain Bacteria; phylum Pseudomonadota; class Gammaproteobacteria; order Burkholderiales; family Neisseriaceae; genus Neisseria. The sequence goes on along the minus strand of JAUNMN010000045.1, from coordinate 828 downwards.
GCGATTATTTTCCTAAAATTTCGTGTTTGCCCGAAGCAGGTTCGCGTCCAGCACGTTCGGCTAAACGTTGCAATAAACCCGCTTGCGAGTTGGGCAAACCGTCGGTACACCAAGTTTGATACAAAACGTGGCGAACGGGGTCTTTATTGCTCAAAATTGCGCCAAAATCATGCCATTTGGCGTTGCGCACTTGAATCCAACGCTGATTGATGGTGTCGGCGTAGGCGAAAATTTTGTAGGCAGATTTTTTGTCCGCACCAAAAGACGACGTGGCGCAGTAAATCGCTTCCGCGCTGATGTTGTCGCTGCCACGCGCCGAGCGAATGTTCAACACATAACGCACGCTGTTGTCGGGTGCCAAATACACGCTGTTTAACAAAATCGCAGGTTTTTTGTCGTAGGTTGGCGACACATAAATCGCTTGCCAGTCGCCAGTTTGCGCGTTGGGCACTGCAGGCAATTCTTGTTGCGATTCTTCAAAGTTTTTTTGTTCCGATTCCACATAACGATGATTGAGTTCATCGTCTTTGTCGCGGTCGTAATGCACCGCATAAGCCGAAGTCATGGCAAAAGCGAGCAGGGTCAGGGCAAAACGTTTCATGCGTTTTCCTTGTGATGTTGCAAAAAAGGTGGCTATTGTAGCAGTGCAAACCTGACACGCAAACAGCACCAGCGTATAATGTCGCCATTTTGTCGCAAGTGAGTGCTGAAAATGAGTGAAACAGTGTTGGATTTGCGCGGTTTGAAGTGTCCGCTGCCGATTTTGCGCACCAAAAAAGCCTTGGCAACTTTGCAACAAGGCGATGTGTTGCGGGTGTTGGCAACCGA
>JAUNMN010000003.1:66368-77974 GCA_030531795.1 Neisseria sp. | reverse complement strand
CGAAAATAATGCACGGCTGGAGGAGTGGGGTTCATGGCATTTTCCTTGCGGTGTTTGGGCTGTTTGGCGTAAGTTTTTTTGAAGATTGAGTTTTGAACATTAAACGATGCCGTCTGCAAATGAGTTTGAGTTGCAGACGGCATCTGTGGCAAACGAATCACACGCCGTAGCGTTCGCGGTATGCTTGCACGGGTGCCAAATAATCCGCCAGCGTGGCGTTGTTTTCCAGTAAGGCAAGCAAGTCGCGCAAATTGGCAATGGCAACGACTGGCAAACCGTATTGCTGTTCCACTTCTTGCACCGCCGACAATTCGCCCGTGCCTTTTTCCATGCGGTCAAGCGCGATGGCAACCGCCGCTGGCGTTGCGCCTTCCGCTTCAATCAATTTCACCGATTCGCGCACTGAAGTGCCAGCCGAAATCACATCGTCAATAATCAACACGCGTCCTTTTAAAGGCGCACCAACCAACACACCGCCTTCGCCGTGGTCTTTGGCTTCTTTGCGATTGTAAGCAAACGGCACGTTCACACCTTGTTCGGCAAGCATCATCGCCGTTGCCGCCGCCAAAATAATGCCTTTGTAAGCTGGGCCAAACAGCATATCAAATTCGACTTTGCTTTCAATAATCGCTTGGGCGTAAAACTTCGCCAGTTGCAAAGTAGACGCACCGTCATTGAACAAACCTGCATTGAAAAAATAAGGCGACTGGCGACCTGCTTTAGTGGTGAATTCACCGAATTTCAACACATTTTGTTGCAAGGCAAATTTTAAAAAATCTTGGCGAAAGTCTGACATGATGGCTTCCTTTAACTGAATGAAGTGAATGAAATTTGTGTTAAAAAGTGGGCAAAATTATAGCGGATTTATGCCGTCTGCAGACGGCATGATTTTATTCTTTGTCTAACCAAATGCTGTTTTGACGTTTGAGATAGCTTTGGTCGTTAAACGTTAATAAAAACTGCGGTTTGAGTGCGACAAAAATGGCGGTGAACAACCCCGTTAAAAAGGCTTCTGCCCAAGCCAGTAAAATGAAAACGGGAAAGGCGTTTTGCCACAGTGGCACGGCATCAAAATAGGGCAATGCCGTCTGCAAACTTATCAGCGCGATGCCCGTGATGAACATGCTGAACGCGGCGGCAAAAAAGCCATTGATGAAAATATAAATGAACAGATTTTTCGGTAAACGCCGACAGAGTTTTTGCATCATAAACGCCACGCTCAAGCTGGGAACGAATAAAAACAGCGCGTTGATGCTGATGGCGTGTAGATTGTGCAGCGGATTGAGTAGCCAAAAATAGGGCAGAAAGAAAACGCTGGCAACCACAAACACGCTGCGCACGCCCAACATCAAACTCGCCAACACCATGCCAAGTAAGTGATAACTCAAACCCGCCATTTGCCCGTCGCCCAAGCTGGCACGCAAACTCCACAACACCGCAAACAGACAACAAATGATGCCGACGATGTGTGGGTGTTGCTTGATGTTGCGCCACGCTTTGGGCAAGGCAAACGCAAACAAAACCAGCCAAACGGCGTGGGTAAAATACAGATAAATCGGGTTGAAACGGTCGGCAAACAAATCCATGATGTTCCAGCAAAGACGGAAAAATGTTCAAAATCGGGCAAGCGCAGGCGTGATTATAAACTTTGCTGCCGTCTGCAGCAGAATAAATGCCAGAAAAATAGCGAGAGTGGTTTAGTTTATGGGTAAAAAACGTTAAAATGGCGGCTTGCCGTGGTGGCGGATTTTTTTTGATTTTAAAAAGGTTGCACGCTTTATGTGGTGGTTTGTTTTGGTGTTTATTTTGCTGGTGGCGATTGTGGGCTTGCTGGAATGGAAGCGACGTTTGCAAGCGGCTTGGGAATACGAAGAAAGTTTTCTCAATCGTCATAATCAAGAGCAACTGCCCGTGCATGAAACGGCGGACGAAATTTATGGTGCTGCGCCGAATGTGAGCGTGGCGCGTGAAGAAACGCGAACGCACGAACGCAACCGAGAAACTTATGAGCGCGCCGTAGAAAAAATGCGCGATTTGCGTCCGAAACGCTTTAAACAACTGAATCAGCTGAAAAATGTGGGCGACGAGTTGGAAACGAAAGACGCGGAAGATTTGCCGATTTTCGCTGCCGCGCCCAAGTCTTTAGAACAATTAAACGAAGAATTTCAAGAGCTGGACGGCGCACTTGCCGAGCACGAACGCGAACCTTTGCTGATTAGCGAAGAAGCCGAAAGTTTGAAAGACATTTGCAAAAACGTGCAACGCGTGGCGGCGCAATGGCGTTGGAATGAATGGCAAACGCCAACACGCGGCGCGTGGCATTCGCAACCCGATGCCGATGCGGAAGTGATTACTTTAGAAAGCATCGCCTTGCAGACGGCAAATCTGAAAACCGAACGCGCGGAAAAAACGGCTGCGGTTTGGCGTGATGAAACGTCGCCTGAAATGTCGGCGTTTGATGCAAAAAATATGCACGCGCCATCAGAAGATTTGCCTGTGATTGGTTTGGACGACCCAGCGGTGGTGCGCCAGCGCGAAAAAGTGAAGCAAGAATTATCGGAATGGGAAATGCCAGTCGAAGAACCGAGCAAACCGCGTTTTGGGCAATTTTCATTTACCCGAACCATGCCTGAAGCGGTGCGCGTGCCGTCTGCGGAATTGCCTGAAATCATCGGCGAAGAAGACATTCGCGCGAATTTATTGCGTAGCCGCCAAGTGCGCAGCCGCCAAACTTTGAACGAAGCACCGCCATCGTTAAAACGTCCGCGCACGATTCCCGAAGCTGAAGTGATTGCCAACTTGGCGAAAGATTCGCCTGTTCATCGCCGTTTGCGCCGCATCAGCACCGCCAGCCAAAACAGCGTTTTGCCAGCAGGCGCACGCGTAGACGATGCGCACAGCAGCCGCGTGGTGGCAAAAAAAGTGAACAGCAACACACAATTGAAACGCAGCAACAGCGCATTGAGCAACCGTTTTGCGCCGTATCCGCAAAGCACGCCGCAGGCAACAAAGGCTGTTGCTAACAATCCTGTTGTAAGCGCGTCGGCATCGTCTGAACGTGCGCCAGCCGCGCCGAAAATCGTGCCAACTGAAGCGGCGGAATCCGCGCAGACGGAAGCGGCAACCGCATCGCCAAGTTTGGCAAGTGCAACGACGGCAAACGTCGCGATTGCCGCGCCAGCCATGAATATTGTGCCTGCGCCCGATGCGACGGTGGTCGAGCAGCCAGCTGTGCCTGAAACGCCACGCTGGACGGTGGACATTCCGCCTGTGCCAAGTTTTGAAACGCCGAATCCGTCGCCAGCTGCTGCGTCGCTTGCTTCAACTTGGTCGGGCAACGAACGCAGCAATGAATTGAACGCAGAAGACGATGCGTCAGCCGTGCCGTCGGTGTGGGCAAAAGAGTGGCAGGAAGCTGTGCGCAACGAGTTGGCTGAAGCGTCTTACGATTACGACGGCGAGATGCCGTCTGCAGAGTGGCTGAACGAGTGGCGCAACGACGGCAACGATTTGGCAGAATTTGATGATGCCGATGAACACGAAGAAAACGAGTTCGCCGAAGATGCAGACGGCAACGGCTATCCTTTGCCAAACTTGGATTTGCTTTTGCCAGCCGAATACAATCCCGAAGCCAAACCAAGCGAAGAAATGTTGCTGGACAACAGCATCACGATTGAAGAAAAACTGGCGGAATTTCGCGTGAAAGTGAAAGTGCTGGACGCGTACGCTGGGCCTGTGATTACCCGTTACGAAATTGAACCCGATGTCGGCGTGCGCGGTAACTCCGTGATTAATTTGGAGAAAGATTTGGCACGTTCGTTGGGCGTGTCGTCGATTCGGGTGGTGGAAACCATACCTGGCAAAACCTGCATGGGTTTGGAATTGCCGAACCCAAAACGCCAAATGATACGTTTGAGCGAAATTTTTGCCGCACCCGAGTTCCAAGAAAGCAAATCCAAATTGACGCTGGCTTTGGGTCAAGACATCACGGGGCAGCCAGTCGTTACCGATTTGGCGAAAGCACCGCATTTGTTGGTGGCAGGCACAACGGGTTCGGGCAAATCGGTGGGCGTGAACGCGATGATTTTGTCGATGTTGTTTAAGGCAAATCCTGAAGACGTGCGCATGATTATGATAGACCCGAAAATGTTGGAATTGAGCATTTACGAAGGCATTCCGCACCTGCTCGCACCAGTTGTTACCGACATGAAGTTGGCGGCGAATGCACTGAATTGGTGCGTCAACGAAATGGAAAAACGCTATCGTTTGATGAGCCATTTGGGTGTGCGCAATTTGGCGGGCTACAACCAAAAAGTCAAAGAAGCGGCAAAAGAAGGCAGAAAACTGGCAAATCCGTTTAGCTTAACGCCAGACAATCCTGAACCGCTGGAAAAATTGCCGTTTATCGTGGTGGTGGTGGACGAGTTCGCCGATTTGATGATGACCGCAGGCAAACAAATTGAGCAATTGATTGCCCGCTTAGCACAAAAAGCGCGTGCTGCAGGCATTCATTTGATTTTGGCAACCCAACGCCCAAGCGTGGACGTGATTACAGGTTTGATTAAAGCCAACATTCCAACGCGCATTGCCTTCCAAGTTTCCAGCAAAATCGATAGCCGCACGATTTTAGACCAAATGGGGGCGGAAAACCTGCTCGGTCAAGGCGATATGCTGTTCTTGCCTCCTGGTACTGGCTATCCAAAACGCGTACATGGTGCGTTTGCTTCTGATGATGAAGTGCATCAAGTGGTTGAATATTTAAAACAATTTGGTGAACCCAATTATGTGGAAGATATTTTCACCACAGGAGTGGGCAGCGATGATATGTTCAGCAACGCCAACGACGGACGCAACAACGACGGCGAGCGCGACCCGCTGTACGATGAAGCGGTTGCCAGCGTGATTAAAGCAGGCAAAGTCAGCATTTCATCGGTGCAACGCTATTTGCGCATCGGCTACAACCGCGCCGCGAATTTGGTGGAACAAATGGAAAACGATGGCATCGTTTCTGCCGCCGACCACAGTGGTAAACGCACGGTTTTGGCACGAAGCAGCAGCCATTTAGACGATTAAACGTTCCCATTTTTTCATTATTTTTGTTTCAAATCATCATGCCGTCTGCAGTTTTGGAATTGCAGACGGCATTTTATGATTCGTGTTTCTTAAATATCGGATTTCGTGTTTACTTTTGGCGCAAGTCGTTTACCGCTTATGGCGAAATAAAATGAAGCAAACCTCAAGTCAAAATGAACTCATGATTTTATGAAGTTTCATATTTCATTATTTTAGATAATAGTTATCAATAACTAAAATTTTAGTGGTATGGTTATTCAAAATATAGGATAATGCGAAGCTGAAACTTAATTGACTTGCTTCATGATTTTTGAACACAAAGGAACGATGATGACAGATGAAATTTTGACTTTCGCGCAACGCTTAAAAGCCGAAAATCGCACCACGCACGACAGCGTGGACAGTTTGGTGATGTCGGTTGAGCCGTTTGTAAACAACGAAAATTACATCAAATTTTTGCAGTTGCAATCGGTTTTTCACAAGGTTGTGGACGATATTTACAAAGACGAAACCTTAAATCAAAAAATCCCCGAGTTGGCATACATGGCGCGTCATGCGGCGGTGTTGCAGGATTTGCAGGATTTGAACGCACAAGCCTATGATTTTGCTGGCGAGTTGCCTAAACCTGAAGGCGATAAGGCAATCGGTTGGTTGTATTGTGCGGAAGGTTCAAATTTGGGCGCGGCGTTTTTGTTTAAAGACGCGCAAAAACTGGATTTCAATGGCGATTTTGGTGCGCGTCATTTGGCGCCGCATCCAGACGGTCGCGGCAAACACTGGCGCGAATTTGTGGTGCATTTGAACAATTTGGGTTTAACGCCTGAACAGGAAAACGAAGCGATTGCGGGCGCGAAAGAAGCGTTTGCGTTTTATAAAGTGGTGTTGCGCCAGATTTTCGGTTTGCCTGAAGGTTATGAATCGGATTTGAAAGTGCCTGCGCACTAACTTTTTGATTTGATTTTGTTTTGATGCCGTCTGCAGTTTTGAAATTGCAGACGGCATTTTGCGTGCTTGCAAACGACTTGCTAACGATGTTGGCGGCAAGTTTAAATATTTTGGGTTTGGGTTGGTTTTTGTTGGGTATCGATTTCTTGAATGCTGTAACGCGCGGGGCGTTTGAACAGCAAGTCATACCACAAACGTAAACGCGAAAAGCGTTCGCGCGCGTGGATTTTCCAGCCGCTGCGATAGCCGATGACTTGGGCGTGCAGGGCGTAGGCGCGGATGCCGTGGGCTTGTGCTTGAATTAAGGCGCGCTGATTGTGAAAGGGTTGCGACACGATGCATACGCTTTGAGTAGGAAATTTTTGTTGAAAACGAATGATGCTGTCCAGCGTGCGTAAACCTGCGCTGTCTTGCCAAATCGCGGTTGCGGGTATGCCCGCGGCGACCAAATCGGCTTGCATACATTCGGTTTCGCTGATGGCATTGCCCAAGCCGTGTCCGCTCACCACAATCGCGCCCACTTTGCCTGCTTGCCACAAGGCAATGGCGGCATTGATGCGGTTTTGGTAATACAGATTGACCTTGCCGCTTTTGAGGTATTTCGCTGTCCCCAACACCAGCGCGAAATCGCAGTTTGGCACTTGTTCGGCGCGATGAAAGCTGCGCTTTTTGGTGTAAAACGAGATGAACACATCGGCGGCTAGGGCGAGCGATAAGATGATGAGTAAAAAAGTGAACATACAATGAATTTGGTTTGACCTTAATTTGACTTTGATGGAGTTTTGAATAAGGCGATGCCGTCTGCATTTAAAAGTGCCGTTTGCGTTCAGAAATGCCGTCTGCACTTGAAACTGCAGACGGCAAACTTGCTGACAACTTACAACAACACGCGTTCAATGCCGCCTTGTTTGGCTTGTTCCACAAACTCGTTTTGCCAGTTGTCGCCTAACAATTTCTGCGCCATTTCCACCACAATATAATCGGCTTCAATCGCGTTGTCTTCGTTGTAGCGGCTCAAACCTTGCAAGCAAGCAGGGCATGAGGTGAGCATCTTCACTTTTTGGCTTTCGCCGCTGCTTGTGCCGTCTGCAGTGCGCAGTTGGGCAAGGTTTTTGCTGATTTCTTCTTGCTTGCGGAATTTCACTTGAGTCGCAATATCGGGGCGTTTCACTGCGAACATGCCCGATTCGCCGCAACAGCGGTCGCTCAACACCACATTTTTGCCCACCAACTCGCTGGTCATTTTGACTGGATTCATGGTTTTAATTGGGCTGTGGCAAGGGTCGTGATACAAATACTGCACGCCTTGCAAGCCATCGAGTTTCACGCCTTTTTCCAACAAATATTCGTGAATATCGATGATGCGACAACCTGGGAAAATGTCTTCAAAACGATAGCCAGCCAGCGAGTCGTAACACGTTCCGCAGCTCACGACCACGGTTTTGATGTCCATATAATTGAGCGTGTTTGCCATGCGATGAAACAGCACGCGGTTTTCGGTAATCATTTTTTGCGCTTTGTCGTTGTCGCCGCCTGCCGCCTGCGGATAGCCGCAGCACAAATAGCTTGGTGGCAACACGGTTTGCACGCCGATGTGGTACAGCATGGCTTGCGTCGCCAAACCAACTTGGCTGAACAAACGCTCCGAGCCGCACCCTGGGAAATAGAACACGGCTTCGCCATCTTCCGCCACTTCGGGTTTACGCAAAATCGGAATGTTTTTCGCGTCTTCAATTTCCAGTAAAGCACGCGAGGTTTTCAGCGGCACATGACGCGGCAAGGGGCGATTAATAAAATGGATAACCTGTTCTTTAACCGCCGCTTTTTGGGTGGTCGCTTTCGGGGCGGCTTTTTGTTTGCCTGCACCCAAATGCAGTTTTTTACCCAAATCGTGTCCCAAGTTTTGCAGCTTAAAGCCTGTTTCTACAACGGTTTTGCGCAAAAACTGAATCGTGCGCGGGTCTTTGGCATTGAGCATCGCCATGCCTGCGGCAACTGCTGGATTGAATTTGCGTTTGCCTGTTTGCCGCAAATAATTGCGAATGGCAACGGTTACATCGCCAAAGTCAATTTTCACAGGGCAAGGTTTGACGCAGCGATGACACACGGTGCAGTGGTCGCCGACATTGCCTAACTCGTCAAAATGTTTCAGCGACACGCCGCGGCGGGTTTGTTCTTCGTATAAAAACGCTTCGGTGAGCAAGCCCACGCCCAAAATTTTGTTGCGCGGACTGTATAACAAGTTGGCACGCGGAACGTGGGTGCTGCATACGGGTTTACATTTGCCGCAACGCAAACAGTCTTTCACCGATTCGGCGATTTTGCCCAAATCGGATTGTTCCATAATCAGCGATTCCGCGCCGAGCAACTCAAAAGACGGCGTGTAGGCATGACGCAAGTCCGAACCTTTCATCAGTTTGCCGCGATTGAATCTGCCTTCGGGGTCGACTTGGGCTTTGTAATCCCAAAATGGCTGCATTTCTTCATCGGTCATGAACTCGAGTTTGGTGATGCCGATGCCGTGTTCGCCCGAAATCACGCCGTTCAAACCGCGCGCGATTTTCATGATGCGGTCTACGGCTTGATGTGCCGTCTGCAGCATTTCGTAGTCATCGGAATTGACAGGAATATTGGTGTGAACATTGCCGTCGCCTGCGTGCATGTGCAGGGCAACGAAGACGCGACCGCGCACCACTTTGCTGTGGATTTTGTCCAAACCCGCCATGATTTTTTGGTCGGCATCGCCGCTGAACAATTCTGACAGCGGCTTCATGATGTCAGTTTTGACCGACACGCGCAGGCGGAAATCGCGAAAGGCGATGAAGCAACTTTCATTCGGTTCGGCTTCAGGCGCGTTTTGAGCAGCTTTGCCATAACGTTGAATGTAGTCGGCAAGCGGCGTGTCCAAATTGTCGAGCAACCACTGCCAACGCACTTGCACTTGTTCCACTAAAGTCAAAGCGAAATCGGCACGTTCGCCCAACAGCGCGCTTTTCGGAATGTCGCTGTCCCATTCGCCCACAGGCAAATTGCCTTGTAAATACTGAATCAGAGCCTGACACAAAGCCAGTTTGTTTTTGATAGAAAGTTCGATATTGATGCGTTCAATGCCGTCTGAATATTCGCCCAAACGCTCCAGCGGAATCACCACGTCTTCATTGATTTTAAAGGCGTTGGTGTGTTTGGCGATGGCGGCGGTGCGGCTGCGGTCGAGCCAGAAGGTTTTTCTGTCTTCAGGTTTTACCGCGATAAAACCTTCGCCATCACGCGCTTGCGCCAGTTTCACAATATGCGCCGCCGCTTCGTTCACCGCGTCTTCATCGTCGCTAACAATATCGGCAAGCAACACCATTTTCGGGCGACCTTTGCCTGCCGCTTTGGTGGCATAACCAACGGCGCGCACATAACGCCAGTCCAAATGCTCCAAACCCGCCAGCTTAACGCGGTCGTGCCCGAGCATATAATCGCGAATTTCCACAATCGACGGCGTGGCGTTGGCAACCGTGCCAAAAAACTCCAAGCAGACGGTGCGCGTGTGTTTGGGCATGGTGTGCAACACAAAAGCGACTGATGTGATGATGCCGTCTGTGCCTTCTTTTTGCACTCCGGGTAAACCGCTCAAGAATTTGTCGGTAACGTCTTTACCCAAACCGACTTTGCGGAATTTGCTGCCGTCGATTTCCAAACGTTCGGTTTTGACGATGTTTTTGCCGTCTGCACTTAAGGTGTGCACATCAAACACGGCGGTTTTTTCATCGTGAATCTTGCCGAAATTGTGGCACACGCGTTCAATTTTCAGCCATTCGCCTTGCGGATTGACCATTTTCCAGTAGGCAAGATTGTCAAGCGCCGTGCCCCACAACACCGCTTTTTTGCCGCCTGCGTTCATCGCCACATTGCCACCCACGCAAGATGCGTCGGCAGAAGTGGGGTCAACCGCGAACACCAGTTTGTTGGCAGTTGCGGTTTCTTCCACGCGTCGCGTAACCACGCCTGCGCCGCAATGAATAATCGGGTGTTTGCCTTCCAAACCCGACAGTTCCACATATTCCACGCCGCGATGTTGGTCTAGCTTTTCGGTGTTAATCACTGCGCTCATCGCGTCTAAAGGCACAGCACCGCCCGTGTAACCCGTGCCGCCGCCACGTGGAATAATCGTTAAATCCAGCTCAATCAAGGCTTTCACTAAAGGTGCGACTTCGTCTTCATTGTCGGGATTGATGATGACGAAAGGATATTCCACGCGCCAGTCGGTTGCATCGGTAACGTGGGTTACACGGGCCAAGCCGTCAAACATGATGTTGTGGGCTTTGGTGATTTTGCTTAATTTCGCCAAAATTTGTTCGCGTTTGGCTTTGGTTTTGGCAAAACTCAAATCAAAATCGGCAACCGCGCGTTCTGCCGCCAACAGCAACTGGCTTACTTGCTGATTATCGTCGCGACGCTTGAGAATTTCGTTTAAACGATGACGCATTTCGCGCACTAAAGCCTCGCGGCGTTTGGGGTGTTCAAGCAAATCGTCCACCAAATAAGGATTGCGCACCACTGCCCAAATATCGCCCAACACTTCAAACAACATTCGCGCTGAACGACCTGTGCGGCGTTCTTCGCGCAAATGGTTCAGCGTGTGCCAAGCCTCTTCGCCAAGCAAGCGCATCACGATTTCTCGGTCGGAAAAAGAAGTGTAGTTATACGGTATTTCGCGGATGCGTGGGCTGGTGTTCATATTGCGTCCTTTTTGGGATTTATTTTTTTGAGTTTATGGTTTCACTTGATGATAAGTGAGTGATATTTTGGGCATTCTAGCCGATTTTTTCGGCAACTAATAGCCAAATCACTGCCGATTGTTTACATTTCTGCTATCAAAATTTTCATTGTTGAATGAATGAAATGAGAGAAGAAAATGCCGTCTGCGCTTTGATGTGCAGACGGCATGTGAAAGCAGGGTGTTTTTATTTGTTTAGAGGTATGTACTGATATTCGGTAAAAGTGAAATTTGTAGATAATGTTATGCTGGATTAAATGGAACATAGATAAATTTTTCCATCATAAAAAATATCTCTATCTGAAATAAATTCAAAATCAAGATTGATATATTCATTTTTATTTGATCTCATTTTGAAAAAATCTTCCATATTGCCAATAAACAACAAAAAATAATCTGATATTTCTCTTTTCAAAATATTTATTGTTTCTTGTGAAATTCGCCATTGATAAATTTCATTTTGAATATTCTGTTTATTGTCTTTTAAATGATTTAAATATGCTCTTTTATTAGGAAAATCTTCTGGATAAATGGCATCATTATTTTTTAATGAAACCAATAAATCAAATCTGGATAATTTATTCGTTAAAATGCTGAAAAATAAATTATCCTCATATTTGCTGAAACCATATAACTCATTTCTGTTTTCTGAATAAACAATAAGCATGGTGGACATTTTGTAACCTATAAGATACTTAAAGAGCGTGCTGTTAATTTAATAGAATTCAAAAATAACTGCCTGCTTTGACGAAGCGTTTGGCGTAGTAGGGGTTGCTTAATTTTTCGGTTTGCACCGTGCTGCCCGAGCGCGGGGCGTGTAAAA
>JAUNMN010000003.1:29284-66268 GCA_030531795.1 Neisseria sp. | reverse complement strand
GGGTTGCTTAATTTTTCGGTTTGCACCGTGCTGCCCGAGCGCGGGGCGTGTAAAAATTCGCCGTTGCCCAAATACAAGCCAACGTGGGAAATGCCTTTGCCTGATGTGTTGAAAAACACCAAATCGCCTGTTTTTAAGGCGTTTGGTTTGATGCTGCGACTGGCGGCTGCCATTTGGCTGGAGGTACGCGGCAGGTTCACGCCCAAAGCGTTTTTATAAACAAACTGTATCATGCCGCTGCAATCGAATCCCGTTGCGTCGTCTGCACCGCCCCAGCGATAAGGCGTGCCAACCAAATCCATGGCGTTGAGCATCAATTCTTGTCCTGCCGCGTCTTGAGCGATGTGGCGGATTTGAATGGTTTTGGCGGTTTGGGTAGCACGCGTTTTGTTGGCTTTGGGTGCAGAATTTGTGCCACACGCCGCCAACATCACACTTGCCAACAGACTGATGATTAAAGGATATTTCATGTTTTCGTCTTACTTAATTCGCTTTATTTAATTTGAGTACTGGAGTCGCAGACGGCATCGCTGGGCGCATTGCTTTGGGTTTACGCTTCATCGCCTAATTTGCCGTTTTGTTTGTTTTCTAATTGCTCCCAACGTTCCAGTTTTTCCAGCAACAGCAACTCAATTTCTTCAGCACGCGCTTGCAGCACGCCTGCTTTTTCGTAGTCTTTGAATATTTCTGGATTCGATAATTGCGCGTTCAATTCGTTTTGCTCGTTTTCCAAAGCGGCGATTTCATCGGGCAAAGCGTCCAGTTCGCGCTGTTCTTTAAACGACAATTTCACCGTGCGATTGTTTTTCGGTTTGGTTTTGTTTTCGGCGACAGGCGCGGCGGTTTTGGCTTGCGCTGCCGTCTGCAGTGCTTGTTCACGCGTTTTGGCGGCGATGTAATCTTCATAGCCACCGATGTATTCTTTTAGATTGCCATTTCCTTCAAAAACAATGCTTTGGGTGATGACGTTATCCAAAAACATACGGTCGTGCGACACCAAAAACACCGTGCCTTGATAATCGCGCAGCAGTTCTTCCAGCAATTCTTGAGTGTCGATGTCCAAATCGTTGGTCGGTTCGTCCAACACCAAAATATTCGCTGGACGGGTGAACAATTTGGCTAACAACAAGCGATTGCGCTCGCCGCCCGAAAGCGAAGAAACAGGCGACTGGGCGCGGGCAGGGTGAAACAAAAAGTCTTCTAAATAGCTCATGACATGGCGTTTTTTGCCGCCGATTTCCACATAATCGTTGCCTTGTCCGAGCGTGTAAAACACGGTGTCGTTTTCGTTGAGCGCGGTGCGAAACTGGTCAAAATACGCCACTTCTTGCTTGCTGCCGATGCGGATTTTGCCGTAAGTTGGCTGCAATTCGCCCAAAATCAGTTTTAAAAATGTGGTTTTGCCGATGCCGTTTGCCCCGATTAAGCCGATTTTGTCGCCGCGTTGGATAATCGCCGAAAACGGATTCATGATGATTTTGTCATCGTATTGAAAACCTGCGTGTTCCAACTCCGCCACGATTTTGCCGCTTTTTTCGCCTGCGTCTAATTTGAAATTGACTTGCCCTTGACGTTCGCGACGTGCGGCGCGTTGTTTGCGTAATTCTTCCAAACGGCGAACGCGACCTTCGTTGCGGGTGCGGCGTGCTTCAATGCCTTTGCGTATCCATGCTTCTTCTTGGGCGTGGAACTTGTCAAACAGGCGATTGTGTTCGGCTTCAACGGCTAATTCTTGCGCTTTTTTCTCGCTGTATTGACTGAACGAACCTGGGTAAGAACGCAAATGTCCGCGGTCTAATTCCACGATGCGGTTGGCGATGTTGTCCAAAAAACGGCGGTCGTGGGTAATCACCACCATGCTGCCGCTAAATTGTTGCAGCAAATTTTCTAACCACAAAATCGCGTCAATGTCCAAATGGTTGGTTGGTTCGTCCAGCAACAAAATATCGGGTTTTTGCACCCACGCTTGCGCCAAAGCCACGCGCTTTTTCTGTCCGCCCGACAAATTGCCGATTTTTTCGTTTTCGGGTAAACCCAGTTCGGAAATGGTTTGCTTAATCGCCGCATCAAACTGCCAACCGTTTTGGTTTTCCAACTCGGTTTGCACTTCATGTAATTGTTTTAATAGGGTTTCATCGTGATTTTGGCTTAACTGCGTGCTTAAGTCGTGATAACGGCGCAAAACTTCGCGCAATTGCCCTAAACCGTCAGCAACGACATCAAACACACTGGCATCTTCGGCGAAAAAACTTTCTTGTGGCACATAAACCGTTTTCAAACCGTTTTGGGTGATGAGTTGCCCATCGTCCATTTTTTGCACGCCAGCCAAAATTTTCAGCAAAGACGATTTGCCTGCGCCATTGCGTCCGATTAAACCGACTTTTTCGCCTGCGTTTAACTGAAACTGGGTGCGATCGAGTAGCGGCAAATGGCCAACGGCAAAAGAACAATTTTCAAGGGCTAGAATGGTCATGATGTGCAAAAAAGGGGAAAACAGAAAGGCGGAATTTTAACATTATTGCGGCGGATAAAGTAGCCAAAACGCGTGCGCTGAAGACGAAAATGCCGTCTGCGTTTGCTGAAATTGTCCTAATAGCTTTCGCACAGGGACTTCTTTCAGTTGCAGACGGCATCTCATTTCAATCTGTTGGCAAACCGATTGAGCGAATTACTCTTTGTCTTCGTCTTCTTTTTTCTTCACAGGTTTTTTCGCTGCCAAACCCAAAGATTGTTGCCACTTGCTTGGCGATTTGAGCAAATCAAGTGCCGTGCCAAGTTGCACGTCTTTTTTCGGGTCGGGATTGCGACGCGCTTCCAGTTCGGCTTCGCGTTCTTTTTGGGTTTTCTCTTTCGCTTCTACTTTGATTTCGCTGGCGATTTCTTCGTCTGCGCTGCCAACTTCAGTGCCGCCTGTTGGGTTGCCGATGTGTCCTGCTAAATCGGCTTCGCGACTTTCAAAGCTGCGTTTTTTGTCTTTCACTTCCACATCAGGCACGATGCCTTGCGCTTGAATCGAGCGGTCGTTTGGCGTGTAGTAAAGCGCGGTCGTGATTTTCACTGCGCTGCCGTTGTTCAGTGGTAATACGGTTTGCACCGAGCCTTTGCCGAAACTTTGTGTGCCCACAATCACGGCGCGTTTGTGGTCTTGCAATGCGCCAGCCACGATTTCAGACGCGGAGGCCGACCCCGAATTGATTAACACGGTTATCGGAATGTTTTTGAGTTCGGCTGGCAAACCTTCAAGCGGATTGCTGCCTTTCATTTGATAGTGGCTCGGTTGGGCGTTTAACACCATGCCCGCTTGTTTGTCGCGTCCTTTGGTGCTCACCACCAACGCGCCTTCGGGCAAAAACGCCGCCGACACGCCCACTGCGCCATTGAGCAAACCACCAGGGTCATCGCGCAAATCCAACACCAAACCTTTTAACGCGCCTTTGTTTTCTTTCGTTAAGGCTTGGGCGGCTTCGTTTAACGCGGCAACGGTGCGTTCTTGGAATTGCGTGATGCGAATGTAGCCATAATCTTGTTCAAGCAATTTGTGGCGCACGCTGCGCACTTTGATAATCGCGCGTGTGAGTTTTACCGTAATCGGTTTGTCCACGTCTTTGCGCGTAATCGTTAATACGATGCTGGTACCCGGTGTGCCGCGCATTTTTTTCACGGCTTTGCTGGTGCTCAAATCGCGAGTAGAAACGCCATCGATTTTGGTGATGAAGTCGCCGCTTTTGATGCCTGCACGTTCGGCTGGCGTGTCTTCAATCGGGGCGACGACTTTAATAAAACCGTCTTCGCTGCCGATTTCCATGCCCAAACCGCCAAACTCGCCAGTGGTGTGTTCTTTGAGTTCGGCATAGTCTTTTTTGTTCATGTATTC
This sequence comes from Neisseria sp., assembly GCA_030531795.1. Lineage (GTDB taxonomy): Bacteria > Pseudomonadota > Gammaproteobacteria > Burkholderiales > Neisseriaceae > Neisseria. Next base: position 62,394 of record JAUNMN010000003.1, on the reverse strand, counting down.
AGAGTGCGGGTCTAGGCTGTCTACCATGCCTTTCATCGCGCCTTCTAATAATTTGTCGTCGTTTCTGTCTTCGTAGTAGTTGGCTTTAATTTGACCGTAAACCTCTGCCAAAGTGCGCAAAGATTGAACGGGCAGGGCATCGCTTTTTTGCGATTCGGAAGCCACGCTTTGAACGCTCAAGCTAATGGCAACGCCGCTGATTGCGCCTGCTGTGTAAAGAGCAATTTTTTTTAAGGTGTTCATAATGAAGTCTCTGTTTGTTGGTTTACGCAGACGGCATCGCCGTCTTTGAAAGGCGCAAATTTAGGGCATTTAGCTTATTTAGACAATAGTTTATTGCGTAAAGAAAGGATAAATGCCGTCTGCAGGTTTACGACAACCACGACAGCGGATTGACCGCGCCGCCGCGATAGCGAATTTCAAAATACAAACCTTGTTCGCCGCTTGGCAAAGTGCCGCTGGTGCCGATGGAGCTGCCAGCCGACACGCTGCCGCTGGCGTGAATTGATGATAAACCCATGTAAATGCTGGTGTAACCGTTGCCGTGGTCAATGATGACGGTGTTGCCGTAGCCGCCAACGGGGCCTGCGTGTATCACGTCGCCAGCGGCAACGCTGCGCACATTCGCTGCGCCCGTTGAGAAAAACACGCCACGCCATGTGCCGCCGCTCGGTTTGGCTTGCCCAAAACGCCCCGTGATGCTGCCGCCAACTGGGCGCGGCAAACGTCCTTGCAAACGGCTGAAGCTGTTGCTGCTTTCGTAAGGCGCGTTGAGTGAACGGTCTTCGGCGGTTAAAGTGGAACGCGGCGCGGCGGGTTTGCGTTCATTTGTTGTCGCGGTTTTACTGTTGTTGGCTTGTGCGGTTTGGGTTTTAGACGCTGGATTTGGCTTACCCAATTTGGCTTGGTTCAAACGCTCTTGCGCCGCTTGTTGTTTGTGTGCCGCGTCGCGTTTTTGCTGTTCGGCGCGACGACGTGCCGCTTCTGCCAACACTTGATTCAAACGCGTTTCGTCGGCACGCAAACGGGCGATTTTTTGCGTTTGTTGGTCGATTTGTTGATTGAGTTTTTGGTTTGCCGTCTGCGCTGCGGCGTGTTCTTTGCCGAGCTTATTGATGGCGCTTTGTTTTTGCGCACGCAGCTTTTTCAGCTTGGCTAATTCTTGGTCCACCGCCGCTTCGCGTTGTTTTAACTCTTGTTGTTGCTTGCCCAAGCTGGCAATCACTTTTTCATTGGCTTGATTGATGTAACGCGAATATTCCAAATAACGCGCTTTTTGTCCCGTTTCGGCGTTTTTCAAAAACAAAACAATGGCATTGGCTTGACGATTTTTGTAGTACGCGCTCAATAAACGCGAAATTTGGGTTTTCGCTTGCGTGATTTCGCCTTTGAGTTTTTCTAATTCGGTTTGCAATTTTTGCAAACGCGCCAGCGTTTCTCGTTGTTGCTTGCCCACATTGGCGACTTCTTGTCGTGCTTTATTCAATGCCGCACGTGTTTTGTCTAAAGTTTTTTGGGTGCTTTTTTGCGCCGCTTGCTTTTTGTTTAAATCCGCTTGTGCCGCCGAAATGGCTTGGCGAACTTGTCCCAAATCGTTTGAATTGGGCGCGGCTTGGCTACTGAATGAAAACGACATCAGCAAAATGCCGAGTAGGGCTGAACGAGAAAACTTCATAAAACTTGGAATGCCGAAAAGACGAAAAATGTTGCAATTATAAAGCAAATTCCTTGCGCTTGCGGCGTGTGCAAACAGTTTATTGTTTTGACTGAATTTTTGTGGGTAAAAGCGATGCCGTCTGCAGTCAAAACTGCGCTAAATCACGAGCAAAATCGGCGTGGTAATAAGTAATTGAGAAAGCTAATCAAACTTGCTTTTGCACGGTTTGCAGACGGCATGGTCAAGTTTTTGTGATTTGAAGTGTTAAGCTATGTAAAAAATATTTTCAATTGATAGGATTTATCGTTACCACTTGTATTAAAACTACTTGTAAAACAAATGTTTGGTTATTTTGATGTCAAAAGCGCGATAGTGCTTCTTTTTGATAATTATTTGTATTTTAAATAGAAAATTGCATTTATTTTTTTTACTGCTAGAATGCGCTCCATCTGAAATGCAACACAAACTCCACAACAAACTTGAAGGAAAATATCATGCAAGGCAACAAAGAAGTTATCGATTATATGAACTTTTTATTGGCGAACGAATTGTCAGCGCGCGACCAGTATTTTATTCACTCTCGTATGTACGCCGAATGGGGCTACACCAAATTGTTTGACCGCATCGGTCATGAAATGGAAGACGAAACTTTGCACGCTGAAGGTTTCATTCGCCGTATTTTGATGTTGGGCGGCACGCCAAACATGGTTTCTGCGCCTGTGAAAGTGGGCAAAGATGTCGTAGAAATGTTGCAATTTGACTTGGATACCGAGTTGGAAGTGCGCGAAAACTTGAAACAAGGCGTGAAATTGTGCGAAGAAAAACAAGACTATGTAACGCGTGAATTGTTGGTGAATCAGTTGAAAGACACTGAAGAAGACCACGCGCACTGGTTGGAACAACAATTGCGCTTGATTAAATTGATTGGCGAACAAAACTACTTGCAAAGCCAGTTGGGTGCAGACGGCAACGGCCACGGTCATTGATAAAGTGTAAGGGAGCGAAACCATGAAAGGCGATCGTTTGGTGATTCGCGAACTCAATAAAAACTTGGGTTTGCTGTTAATCACGATTAACCAGTATTTCTTGCACGCACGCATTTTGAAAAACTGGGGTTTTGAAGAATTGGGCGAACACTTCTTCAAGCAGTCGATTATTGAAATGAAATCGGCTGATGCGATTATTGAACGCATTTTGTTGCTCGAAGGTTTGCCAAATTTGCAAGAATTGGGCAAATTGTTAATCGGTGAGAAAGTGGAAGAAATCATCGCTTGCGATTTGACTAAAGAGCAAGACAAACACGCAGCTTTGATTGAAGCGATTCGCGTGTGCGAAGAGCAGCAAGACTATGTTTCACGTCAATTGTTGGAAAAACAAAAAGATGTGAACGAAGAGCAGATTGACTGGTTGGAAACGCAACAAGAAATGATTGAAAACTTGGGCTTGTCTAACTATCTGCAAACTGCGGCGCAAGAGGACTAAAACACAAACCACTACCGAATATCGGTCTGAAAGCGTCAAACGCTCTGTTGCCAAACAGGGCGTTTTTTTATTGCTACTGCTTGCGCGCGAAAAGAATGTTTGCGAAAACGCTTGAAAACGTGCCGATGCCGTCTGCGAATAAATAAAACAGCGATTGAAGCCGTTTGCGAGTACAATAGGGCGTTTTTGTCATCAATCGCAACAAAAGGTAAACAAAATGAAGCAAAAAGTGATTGCCATCGATGGGCCAAGTGCGTCAGGAAAAGGCACGGTTGCTGCACGCGTGGCGCAGGCTTTGGCTTGGCAATATTTGGATTCGGGCGCGTTGTATCGTTTAACCGCTTTATACGCCAAACAACAAGGCGTGGAATGGGACGATGAAGCCGCTTTGGCGAGTTTGGCGAGTGCTTTGCCTGTGGTGTTTACCGAAACCGCGATTGAGTTGAATGGACAAGATGTGAGCCAAGAGATTCGCAGCGAAAACATCGGCATGGGCGCGTCGGCGATTGCGCGTTTGCCTGCTTTGCGTGCCGCTTTATTGCAAAGACAGCGCGACTTTTTGAGCGAAACGGGCTTGGTTGCCGACGGTCGCGACATGGGCGCGGTGGTATTTCCGCAAGCACAACTGAAAATTTTCTTAACTGCGTCGGCACAAATTCGTGCTGAACGCCGTGCCAAACAATTGGGTTTGGCTTGCGAAGGCATTGAGTTTGAACGCATTTTGGCGGACATTGAAGCGCGTGATGAAAATGACCGCCGCCGTGCCGTTGCACCTTTGCAGCAATTGCCAGACGCTTATTTGCTGGACACTTCCGATTTAACAATCGAAGAAGCCGTGAAAAAAGTGCTTGATTGGTATGAAAAAAGTCTTTAAAAAAATCACTAAAGCGACAAAACTGCGTTATAATGCGGAACTTTTTTGAAAACTGCAGACGGCACAAACGATGCCGTCTGCAGTTTGTTTGATGCAAAGTTTGGATTCAGAACTTCATCAAAAACTTTTTATCTGCTTGTTTTGCCAAGAAAAACAAGTATTTTCTAAACCAACCCCGCATCTCTTGGCGATGCAAAGAAAGAACATGATAAACATGGAAAATTTTGCCCAGTTGTTAGAAGAGTTTTCAGCCGTTCAAGAAATGAACCAAGGCGAAGTGATTACTGCTGAAGTGGTTGCGATTGAAGACAAATTTGTGATTGTAAACGCAGGTTTGAAATCTGAATCTCTGATTGACATCAATGAATTCAAAAACGCTCAAGGCGAAGTTGAAGTTAAAGTTGGCGATTTCGTAACCGTAACCATCGAATCTGTGGAAAATGGCTTTGGCGAAACCAAATTGTCGCGCGAAAAAGCGAAACGCGCTGCCGATTGGATTACTTTAGAAGAAGCCATGGAAAATGGCGACATCTTGTCAGGCGTGATTAACGGTAAAGTTAAAGGCGGCTTGACTGTGATGATTAACAGCATCCGTGCATTCTTGCCAGGTTCATTGTTGGACGTTCGTCCGATTAAAGACACTTCACACTTTGAAGGCAAAGAAGTTGAATTTAAAGTCATCAAGCTGGACAAAAAACGCAACAACGTTGTGGTTTCACGTCGCGCCGTTTTGGAAGCTACTTTGGGCGAAGAGCGCAAAGCCTTGTTGGAGAACTTGCAAGAAGGCACTGTAGTTAAAGGCATCGTGAAAAACATCACCGATTACGGTGCATTCGTTGATTTGGGCGGCATCGATGGCTTGTTGCACATCACTGACTTGGCATGGCGTCGTGTGAAACACCCAAGCGAAGTATTGGAAGTGGGTCAAGAAGTTGAAGCTAAAGTATTGAAATTCGACCAAGACAAACAACGCGTATCTTTGGGCATGAAACAATTGGGCGAAGACCCATGGAGCGGTTTGGCTCGTCGTTACCCACAAAGCACTCGCTTGTTCGGTAAAGTGTCTAACTTGACTGACTACGGTGCATTCGTGGAAATCGAACAAGGTATCGAAGGTTTGGTACACGTTTCTGAAATGGACTGGACCAACAAAAACGTACACCCAAGCAAAGTCGTTCAATTGGGCGACGAAGTAGAAGTGATGATTTTGGAAATCGACGAAGAGCGTCGTCGCATTTCTTTGGGCATGAAACAATGCCAAGCAAATCCTTGGGACGATTTTGCTGCCAACTACAACAAAGGCGACAAAATCAAAGGTGCAGTTAAATCAATCACTGATTTCGGTGTATTCGTTGGTTTACCTGGTAACATCGACGGTTTGGTTCACTTGTCTGATTTGTCTTGGACGGAAGCTGGCGAAGAAGCTGTTCGCAAATACAAAAAAGGCGAAGAAGTGGAAGCTGTTGTATTGGCGATTGATGTGGACAAAGAGCGCATCTCTTTGGGCATCAAACAATTGGAAGGCGACCCATTTGGTAACTTCATCAGCGTAAACGACAAAGGTGCTTTGGTTAAAGGTACGGTTAAATCAGTAGAAGCTAAAGGCGCAGTAATCGCTTTGGCTGATGAAGTAGAAGGCTACTTGCCAGCTGCTGAATTCGCTGCTGACCGCGTGGAAGATTTGACTAGCAAATTGAGCGAAGGCGACGAAGTGGAAGCTGTGATTGTTACGGTTGACCGCAAAAACCGCAGCATCAAATTGTCTGTAAAAGCTAAAGATGCCAAAGAAAGCCGTGATGCATTGAACTCTGTTAATGCAGCTGCAACAGCTAACGCAGGCACAACCAGCTTGGGTGATTTGTTGAAAGCAAAATTGTCTGGCGACCAAGAGTAATTTCTCACTCATTTAAGGTAAAACCATGACAAAATCAGAGTTAATGCTTCGTTTGGCAAATGTATTTGCCGAGAAGCACGGACATCATCTGCAATCAAAAGACGTGGAGTACAGCGTAAAGGTTTTGGTAGACACCATGACTCGTTCGTTGGCTCGTGGTCAGCGCATTGAAATCCGTGGCTTCGGTAGTTTTGACTTGAATCATCGTCCAGCACGTGTGGGTCGTAACCCAAAAACAGGCGAAAAAGTGGAAGTGCCAGAAAAATATGTGCCACACTTCAAACCTGGTAAAGAGTTGCGCGAACGTGTAGACCTTGAAACAAAATAATTCATTTTAAAATGAATGCAAAAAGAGCATCGCTTGGGCGGTGCTCTTTTTATTTGTGCCGTCTGCGTTTGTTGGAGATGATATTGCAGACGGCATCAGCAAGTTTGGCTGAAACACGCCGAGCGTTTTAGTGAACAGAAAACCTGCATTCAAAATCTTGCCTAAAATCGCTGTGCATAAAATCAATGGCTTCAAAAAATGACAAAATCCACTATAATGCCCATTTTTGCTAGCCTAGAACACAAAACCATGACCGAGCAGAATAAAAACACTTTCATTGCACCGCCTTATGCCAATCACAGCCCATTGAGTTGGTATCAAGCGGCGGCACAGCAACCTGCTTTTATCCACGATGCAGCCCAAGCCAAAGCGATTGAACACCTTGACCGTTTGTGGACGGATTTGGTGATGTTCAAACGCAAACGCAATCGCTTTTTGGGACGCAGTTTGCGTTCGCCACAAATTCCTAAAGGCTTGTATTTTTATGGCGGCGTGGGGCGCGGCAAAAGTTTTTTGATGGACGCGTTTTTCGGTTGTTTGCCGTATCAGCGCAAACGACGCGTGCATTTTCATGCTTTTATGGCAGAAATTCATCAGCGTTTGCAACAACTCAAAAGCGAAGCCAACCCTTTGAAAAGCGTGGCAATTGAAATTGCTAAAGAAACCCGCGTTTTGTGTTTTGACGAATTTCATGTCAGCGACATTGCCGATGCGATGATTTTGGGTCGTTTGCTGGAAAACCTGTTCGCAGAAGGCGTGGTGTTGGTGGCGACTTCAAATTACGCACCAAATGAACTCTATCCACAAGGGCAAAACCGCAGTAGTTTTTTACCAACCATTGCTTTATTAGAAGAAAAACTCACGATTCTGAACGTGGATGGCGGCGAAGATTATCGCTTGCGCACGCTCACGCCAGCGGAGATTTTCTATGTGCCAAACAACGAAGAAAACGAAGCCAAATTAGCACAATTGTTTGCCCAAATGACGCAAAATCAGCAGGCTTTGCCATCTGCTGTGGAAATTCACGGGCGTACTTTACAAAGCAAAGGACGCACTCAAAAAGTGATTTGGTTTGACTTCCGAACCTTGTGTTTTGGCCCACGTTCGCAAGCCGATTATCTTTATTTATCCGAGCGTTATGAAGTGATTATGGTGTCGGGCTTGGAAAAACTAACCGAAGCCGAAAAAGCTGAAGCGCGTCGTTTAACTTGGCTGATTGATGTGATGTACGATTTTCGCGTGAAATTTTGTGCAACCAGCCAAGTGCCTGCTGAAGAAATTTATGTGGAAGGCGATTTTGCCCACGAATTTGTGCGCACCGTCAGCCGCATTGTGGAAATGCAATCGGAAGAATATTTGCAGCAGCCGCATTTGACTTTGGGCAAGGCAAAACAAACATCGTAAACAATTCAGACACAGCTTGCAAAACTTGCTACAATGCAGGGCTTAATGCTGGCAAAGTAGCCAAAAAGGAAAAAATCATGGCGATTGAACGCACTTTATCGATTGTGAAACCCGATGCGGTGGGCAAAAATGTGATTGGACAAATTTACGACCGCTTTGAGCGTCAAGGTTTGCAGATTATTGCCGCCAAAATGAAACATTTAACTCAAGCGGAAGCGGAAGGTTTTTACGCTGTGCATCGCGAGCGTGATTTTTTTGCACCTTTGGTGGAGTTCATGACCAGCGGCCCCGTGATGATTCAGGTTTTGGAAGGCGAAAATGCCGTTGCCAAAAACCGCGAAATCATGGGTGCAACAAATCCAGACAACGCTGCAGACGGCACAATTCGCAAAGATTTCGCCAGCAGCACGCGCGAAAATGCGGCGCATGGCTCTGATAGCGTGGAAAATGCGGCGATTGAAATTGCCTATTTTTTTGCCGCTACCGAATTGTGTCCGCGCACACGTTAATCGCAGCAGATTACGCCAAGCAGCTGCCTGAATTCAGGCAGCTTGCTGTGTTTTGAGTTTAAAAAAACAACAGCCTATCAGTTTCATTTACTGATTGCGGGTAAATGAAACCAAAAATAATAAGCAGATGCCGTCTGCAGACGACATCACAGAAACACCGATTACAACCGCCACTTATCTTATGAAAACCAACTTATTGAATTACGATTTAGCATCTCTGACCGAACATTTTGCACAAATGGGCGAAAAGCCATTTCGTGCCAAACAAGTGATGCGTTGGATTCATCAAAGTGGGGCGGAAAATTTTGATGAAATGACCGATTTGGCGAAAAGCCTGCGTGCCAAATTGCACGAAAAAGCGGTGGTGGGCATTCCCGATTTGATGGCGGCGCAAGAAAGCCGCGACGGCACGCGTAAATGGTTGTTGGACGTGGGAACGGGCAATGGCGTGGAAACCGTGTTCATTCCCGAAGCGGAGCGTGGCACTTTGTGTATTTCTTCGCAGGTTGGCTGTGCTTTGGAATGCACGTTTTGTTCAACGGGCAGACAAGGTTTTAACCGCAATTTGTCGGCAGCGGAAATCATCGGACAATTGTGGTGGGCGAACAAAGCGCTGGGCGTTACCCCGAAAAACGAGCGCGTGATTTCTAATGTCGTGATGATGGGCATGGGCGAACCGCTGGCGAATTACGATAATGTGGTAACGGCTTTGAGCATCATGTTAGACGACCACGGCTATGGCTTGTCGCGTCGTCGTGTAACCGTTTCTACGTCGGGCATGTTGCCGCAAATGGACAGATTAAAAGAAGATATGCCTGTGGCATTGGCGGTGTCTTTGCATGCCTCTAATGACAAAGTACGCGACGAAATTGTGCCACTGAACAAAAAATATCCGCTCAAAGATTTGATGGCGGCGTGTCAGCGTTATTTGGTGAAAGCACCGCGCGATTTCATCACTTTTGAATATGTGATGTTGGACGGCGTGAACGACAAACCCGAACACGCGCGTGAGCTGGTGGAATTGGTGAAGGACACGCCGTGCAAGTTTAATTTGATTCCGTTTAACCCTTTCCCAAACTCAGGCTACGAGCGTTCAAGCAATAAAAACATCAATATTTTCAAAGAGATTTTGATGGAAGCCGATTTGGTAACCACGGTACGCAAAACGCGTGGCGATGACATTGATGCCGCCTGCGGTCAGTTGGCGGGGCAGGTGCAGGACAAGACCAAACGCCAAGCCAAATGGCAACAAATTGTTTTGCAACAACAAGGTGCATGATGAATCAATCGCTGGCGGTGGGTTTGATGGTGAGCGTGTTGGCGTTGAGTGCGTGCAGCAGCACCGCAGTTCGCCAGCCGACTCGCGCCGAACGTCAGCAAGAATTGGCGCGGATTCAAACCCAGTTGGCACTGGAATACATGAAAATCGGCGATTTTCGGCAAGCAGTGGCGGCGATTGATAAGGCGGTTGTCAGCGATGCCAAACAAGAAAATGCTTGGCTGGTCAAAGCCTTTATTCATCAGGATTTGAAGCAGTTTGATGAGGCGGAACGCAGTTTTCAAACGGCATTGAAATTGAAGCCAAATTCGGCAGAAACCAACAATAATTACGGTTGGTTTTTGTGCAGCAGCCAAAATCAGCCGCAGACGGCATTAGCCTATTTTGACAAGGCACTTGCCGACCCAACTTACCCTTCGCCGCAAATTGCTTATTTGAATAAAGGCATTTGCAGCGGCAAACTCAAGCAATATGGTTTGGCGCAGGCGTATTTGGAACGCACTTTGAATCTGTCGCCACAACTGGGGCAAGCGTGGAAAGAGTTGGCACGTGTGTTTTGGCAAACGGGCGAATTTGCCCAAGCGCAACAAGCATGGCAACGTTATGCCGACGGTTTGCAGCAATGGTCGGCAGAAGATTTATGGTTAGCACGCCAAATCGCAGCAAGCAACGGGCAAACTGCGTTGGCACAGCAATATGAAGTTCAGTTAAGGGAACAATTTCCTTATTCTGATGAATTGAAAAACATCAATACGGGACAAACTCGATGAGCGAACAACAAGAACAACAGATGCCGTCTGCAACTGCTGCGGCGGAATTGGGCAATAAATTGAAGACTTTGCGTCAAGAGCGCAATTTGTCTGTGGGCGAAGTGGCGGAGCGTTTGAAATTATCGGCGCGCCAAATTGAAGCCTTGGAAAGTGGCAATTATCAAGGTTTGCCTGAAATCGTGTTTGTACGTGGCTTTTTGCGCACTTACGCCCGTTTTGTGGAAATGAACGAAACCGAAATCAGCGATTATTTGGACAAAATCGCGCCACAACAACGCGTGAGTACCGAAGTGGCGCAGCGCAATCAAAAAGACGCTTTGGTTTATCGTGATGAAGACAAAAAACGCGTGCCAGCTTGGTTAATCGGTTTGGGCGCGGTGGTCGTGATTGCAGGCGGCATCTTTGCTTGGCAAAACAAATCGGAAGCGGAAACGGCGAAGCAAGAAAACGCTTCTGCCAACGCGATGGAAAACGTGCCAGCGTCTAACATCAATGCCAGCAATGTGGCGGTGGTGGCGATGGCAAGCGATGCTTCGGCAAGCAATCAAGCTGCCAGTGCAACCGAAAAAGCAGCGAGCGCCGCAGACGGCATCGCGGCAAATGAGCTGGTGATTAACATTCGCTATCGTTCAATGTTGGTGATTAAAGACAAAAACGGCAATGAATTGATTAACCAAATCGTGCCAGCCAACAGCGAACATCGCTACAAAGGCGGCGCGCCATACAATGTGTGGATTGGTTACGCTTTAGGCACGAAAGTGCAATATGGCGAACAGAAATTTGCTGTGAATAAACATATGGTTGGACGCAAATCGGCTTCTTTGATGGTGGGTCAATAAGCAATGAAAACAGGATACACACGCCGCCAAACCCATCAGGTGCAAATCGACCACATTCAAGTGGGTTCGGACGCGCCTGTTGTGGTGCAATCCATGACCAACACCGACACGGCAGACGCAGAAGCAACCGCTTTTCAAGTGAAAGAGTTGGCGGACGCTGGCTCGGAAATGGTGCGCATCACCGTCAATAGCCCAGAAGCCGCCAGCAAAGTGGCAGAAATTCGCAGCCGTTTGGACGATATGGGTTGCAACACACCGCTCATCGGCGATTTTCACTTTAATGGCGAGCGTTTGTTGGCGGAGTTTCCTGAATGTGGCAAAGCCTTGTCAAAATACCGCATCAATCCTGGAAATGTCGGCAAAGGCGCGAAAGGCGATGAAAAATTTGCCTACATGATACGCACCGCCGCCGAAAACGATAAAGCGGTGCGCATCGGCGTGAACTGGGGTTCGTTAGACCAAAGTCTTGCCAAACGCATGATGGATGCCAACTTGGCATCGGCAACGCCCAAAGCACCCGATGAAGTGATGAAAGAAGCCTTGATTGTGTCGGCTTTGGAGTCGGCGCAAAAAGCGGTGGATTTGGGTTTGCCGAAAAACAAAATCATTTTGTCGTGCAAAGTCAGCGCAGTGCAGGATTTGATTGAGGTTTATCGCGATTTGGGTTCGCGTTGCGAATATCCTTTGCACTTGGGTTTAACCGAAGCAGGCATGGGCAGCAAGGGCATCGTTGCTTCAACAGCCGCTTTGTCGGTGTTGTTGCAAGAAGGCATCGGCGACACCATTCGCATTTCCTTAACGCCTGAACCGAATTCATCGCGTACGCAAGAAGTGATTGTTGGGCAAGAAATTTTACAAACCATGGGTTTGCGCTCGTTCACGCCTATGGTAACCGCTTGCCCAGGTTGCGGACGCACCACCAGCACCGTGTTTCAAGAACTTGCTCGCGATATTCAGCAGTATTTGCGTGAACAAATGAGCGTTTGGCGTTTGCAATATCCTGGGGTAGAAAGCCTGAATGTGGCGGTGATGGGCTGCGTAGTCAATGGGCCAGGCGAGAGCAAATTAGCCGACATCGGCATCAGTTTACCCGGTACAGGCGAAACGCCGATTGCTCCTGTTTATGTGGACGGCGAGCGCAAAGTAACGCTCAAAGGCGACAATATGGCGGCGGAATTTTTGCAAATTGTGCAGCAATATGTGGAAGAAAACTATAGCGAAGGCGGCAAAAAACGCGCCAGCACGCGCGTTATTCCGATTCAGTCGCTTTGAGTGATGTGCTGAAACGGGTTTGCTGAACAAGCGAAACAATGGATTATTGAGATTTTTTAGGCACGATGCCGTCTGCAGTTATTTCGTGCAGACGGCATCGTTCGCAGAAAGAGACAGCATGAATCAGCAAGCAAATTTGATACGCGTGGTGGCAGGCGCAGTGTTCAACGAGCGTGGCGAAGTGTTATTGACTTCGCGTCCAGAAGGCAAACCCTACGCGGGCTACTGGGAATTTGCAGGCGGCAAAGTAGAAGAAAATGAAACGGGCATCAATGCCTTGAAACGCGAATTTGCCGAAGAGTTGGGCATTCACATTCATCAGGCGCAGCCTTGGTTGGTGAAAGTACACGCTTACGAACACGCTTTGGTGTATTTGCGTTTTTACTGGGTGAACGCGGGCGACTGGTCGGGCGAATTGCAAGCCAAAGAAGGGCAGCAATGGAGTTGGCAAAAAGTGGGCGAGTTCACGGTTGAACCGATGCTGCCAGCCAACACGCAATTATTGAAATCTTTGTCGATTCCGCGCGAGTTTGCAGGCGATGTGAATACAGGCTTTGTCGGAAAAAATGCGCAAGGCGAATTTCACATTGTGCCGTCTGCGCATGCCAAACCGCATCATCAAGGCGTGTTCATGACTTTTGCCGAGTGGGAACAGGTGCAGCGAGTGAAACCCGATAATGCGTTTTTGTTTGTGTTGGTGCAAAGCGACGACGAACGTTTTATGTCGGAAAATGCCGACGCGCTGATTTGGCAAGTGAACGACCGCGTAGCAGCGCAAGAAGCGGCGCAATCGTTGCGTACGGGCGTGGATGTGCCTGTTTTGGTGTTGGCAAACGCCGATTTGGTGGCGGAATTTGGAAACGAATGGCGCGAAGCTGGCGCACATTCGGTGTTGGTTCAGCATTAACGAATAAGCGAATTGAGTGAAAGCAAATTCAATCATGAAAAACCGCAAAATGTTGTGGATTGCTGTGGCATTATTGCTGTTTGCCGCGGTGAAAGTGGCGGCTTTGTTTTGGTGGCAAGGACAGCAAAGCCCGAGAGAAGCGATTGCTTGTGATGTGAAACAAGGTTGCGTTTTACCGAATGGCGGCAAGCTGACTTTTAGCAGCAGTTTGGGTTTGAAAACCGCTTTTTCGGTGCAATTGAGCGATGTTCAAGCACAAGAAGTGAGTTTGAGTTTTAGCATGAAAGGCATGGACATGGGTTTTAATCGCTATGATTTGAAAGCACAAAATCAGTTGTGGCGAGCCGAAAATGTGCGCCTGCCTTTATGCACTCAAGAACGCCACGATTTCATCGCCGATGTGAATATTGATGGCAAAATTTATCAAATACCGTTTTCGGCATATTGAGTTTGATTAGATAGGAAAAACGATGTTAAACAATAATTTATTTAAAGAAGTGGGCAATAAAATCAGCGAAACTTTGGCAAATAGCCCAGCCAAAGATTTGGAAAAAAATGCCAAAGCCATGTTTGGCGGCGTTTTGAGTAAAATGGATTTGGTAACGCGCGAAGAGTTTGATATTCAACAGCAAATTTTGCTGAAAACGCGCGAACAGTTGGTGGCTTTAGAAGCGCGTTTGGCGGCTTTGGAAGGCACGAATTCGGTTCAAACAACAGAAACAGAAACAGCCGAAACTGCAGACGGCAACGCCGAGCAAGCAGCTGAATAAGTATTTGAATCATTAGAAATTTCGTTTACTTTGCGCCTTGGTTAAAACGCAAATGCGTGAGCAAAAATATTTCATCAGGAGGCGAACATGAGTTTGGCGGTGGTATTCAGTCGGGCGTTGAGTGGCATGAACGCGCCTTTGGTGGAAGTGGAAGCGCATTTGGCAAACGGCTTGCCGCAATTCAATATTGTGGGTTTGCCCGATACCGAAGTGAAAGAAAGTCGCGACCGCGTGCGGGCGGCGATTATTCAAAGCGGTTTTGAGTTTCCCGCGAAAAAAATTACCGTCAATCTTGCGCCAGCCGACTTGCCCAAAGAATCGGGGCGCTTTGATTTGCCGATTGCGATTGGCATTTTGGCAGCATCGGGGCAAGTTTTGCCCGAGCGTTTGGCGGAATATGAACTGGCTGGCGAGTTGGCTTTGTCGGGCAGTTTGCGCCCTGTACGCGGCGCGTTGGCGATGGCGTGGCAAGGTTCGCAAGCCAAACGCAGTTTTATTTTACCTAAAGACAACGCCGAACAAGCGGCGGTGATGGACGGCGTGGCGGTGTTTGGTGCGGAAAATCTATTGCAAGTGGCGGCACACTTGAATGGCGTGCAACCTTTGTCGCCAGCACAAAAAGCGCAAATGATGCCGTCTGCAACGAACCATTTACCCGATTTGCAAGATGTGAAAGGGCAGCACACCGCGCGTTTGGCTTTGGAAATTGCCGCGGCTGGCGAGCATAGCCTGCTGATGATGGGCCCACCTGGGACGGGAAAATCGATGTTGGCGCAACGTTTGCCGAGTATCTTGCCGTCTTTGAGCAATGAAGAACTGATTTCGGTGTGGGCATTGCGTTCGCTGTTGCCGCAACATTTGCAAGATTTGAGCGGCAATCGTCCGTTTCGCAGTCCGCATCACAGCGCGAGCGCGGTGGCTTTAGTGGGTGGCGGTTCAGACCCGCGTCCTGGCGAAATTTCGCTGGCACATCATGGCGTGTTGTTTTTGGACGAATTGCCCGAGTTTGACCGAAAAGTGCTGGAAGTGTTGCGCGAACCTTTAGAAAGTGGCGAAATCCACATTTCCCGTGCGGCACGTCAAGCGGTTTATCCTGCGCAATTTCAGTTGGTGGCGGCGATGAATCCTTGCCCTTGCGGCTATTTGGGACACGCGACTAAAGCCTGTCGCTGCACGCCCGAAAGCGTGCAACGTTATCGGGATAAAATTTCAGGGCCGTTGTTAGACCGCATTGATTTGGTGATTGAAGTGCCGAGTTTGCCAGCAGATGAATTGATGCAGACGGCAACGGGCGAAAGCAGCGAAACCGTGTTGCAACGCGTGCTGGCGGCGCGCGACAGACAATATGCGCGACAAGGCAAAACCAACGCCAAATTGAGCGTGAAAGAGTTGGACGAAGTTGCCCAAATCAGCGAAGAAGCTAAGCAGGCTTTGGGGCAAATGTTGGAAAAATTATCGCTGTCGGCACGCAGTTTTCATCGCATTTTACGCGTGGCGCGCACGCTGGCGGATTTGGCTGGCGATGAAATCGTGAACCGCAGCCATGTGTTACGCGCGGTAAGTTTTCGCAGAGCTTTGTAAAGACCGCATACAAGGCTGGCGAAACTTTGTTAAAATGCGGCTTTCGCGCACAAATGCGGTGCAGACGGCATATTCACACAAGGAAAAACATGAAAAAAGCACAACAAGGTAAAGGAATCGGCAGTTTTATTTTGGGTTTGTTGATTGCGACAGGCATCATCGGCAGCACCATTTATATGCTGAATAAAAGTCGCGAAAGCGATTTCAAAGAGCCTGAAGTTCGCGTTGAGCAAACCGCTTCACAAACTGAAGTGATGACACCGAGTGCGCCAAGCAGCGGCGAAGTGCCTGCCAGCGATGCGGAAAACATGGGTTTGTCGGGAAGCGAAGTTTTGACTGATGAGCAGTTGCAACCAAGCGACAACACCGAAACGCAAGCTTCAGAAACCCAAGTTGAGCCTCAAGAAGAACCGCGTGCCAACGTTGTTGCACCTGTGAAAAAGCCTGTGCCAACAGAAAATAAAGTGAAAAAGCCAGTTGAGAAAACCGAGCAAAAATCGGCAACAGTGAAAAAAGACAATCGCACTCAAACCGCTGAAGAACAGCCTGCGAAAAAAGACATCAAACCTTCGGCAGAACAAATTTTAGAAAGCGGCAATATTGAAAAGGCACGCCAAAAAGCGGCTGCCGAAGCCGAGCGCGAAGCTAAAGAACGCGCTGAACGTCGCAAAGCTGAAGCTGCTTTGAACGGTCAAGCAGGCAAAAGTGAACGCAAAGAAAGTGCGTCACAAAATACCAGCAGTGGCAAAAAAGTTGTGATTCAAGCGGGTTCGTTTGGTAACGAAGCCGATGCCGAATCAAGACGCGCCAAGTTGGCGATGTTGGGCGTGAACACCCGCGTGGCGAGCGCGCAAGTGAACGGCAAAACCGTTTATCGCGTGCAAACAGGTGTGTTGAACGAACAAGCGGCAAGCAAAACGCGCCAAACCTTGCAACAAAATGGCATTGAAAACTTTGCGCGCAGCGTGAAATAACAGTCAAACCGATGCCGTCTGCAAATGTGCAGACGGCAATCGCTTCACACAGAAAGGATAATCATGAAATTAAAACGCATTTTAAGTGCCACTTTACTGGCTTGCGGCATCGCCACATCGGCACAAGCCGCTTTGGTTGAAGGACAAGATTACGTTACTTTGACAAAACCTTTGCCGCAACAAGATGCCAATAAAATTGAAGTTGCTGAATTTTTCGGCTATTTTTGCGTACATTGTTATCATTTAAATCCTGTTTTGTTCAAACATGCTAAAGCATGGTCTAGCGACACTTATTTGCGTCCGATTCATGTGGTGTGGCAACCTGAAATGCACGGTTTGGCGCGCATTTCGGCAGCAGTGAACGCATCAGGTTTGAAATATTCAGCCGACCCAGCGATTTTCCAAGCTGTGTATGAAGAGAAGCAAAATCTTGCTGATGAAGCAACATTCAAAGCATGGGCTGCCAAACAAACTTCATTTGACAGCAAAAAATTGTTGGCGGCTTACGATTCATTTGCTAACCAAAGTCAAGCGAAACAAATGGCGGATTTGACCGCGCAATATAATATTGAAGGCACACCAACCATCATCGTTGGCGGCAAATACAAAATGAATTTGTCTGGCGACTGGCAAATCACCATGAAAAAAGTGGACGAAATGATTGCCAAAGTGCGTGCCGAACGTGGCATGAAAGCCGTTGCACCCAAAGCAGCTGCGCGTAGCCGTGGCGCGAGCATCGCCAAAGCCGCAAATCGTTAAACCCAAATGAAGATGCCGTCTGCGTTGAGTTGCAGACGGCATCATTGCATGGACTATTTCATTTTTCCTTGAATTTTCTTGCTAATCACATTCATCGCCTTTTTCAACAAAAAAGCAATGATGATTTGCTTAATGCGTTTTCCAAGCATATTTTTTCCTTTATTCAATGACGTTTGGGAACGAAACAACGGCGCGTATTGTAAGGCTTTCTGCTTGATTCGCCGCAAAATTTGCAAATATTTAACAGCGTAAAATTCGCTTTACCAAAACCCTTTTCATTCAAAATCAAGAGCAAAAGCAACGATGTCAAAAGAACTACTCGGAATTTTCTTTTTGCCTTTGGGCGTAATCGCCATGTGTTTGTCGGCACTTTGGCAAATGTACACCGTGATGACCGAAAGCCACACGCTCAATCGTTTTCAAGACAAACAACTCGTTTGGGCAGTTTCCGCCATGTTTTTCAGCTTTTCGTTGGCAATTTACTGGCTTTGCCCAAACGCACGCAAAAAAGGCATGATTTTTGTCTTGCTTGCAGGTGGCGGCGCAATCATGTATCTATTAGCCAAATTGTGGCTACCATGGAAAAGCTAATGATTGAAATTCGAGCATAACGCCCTGTATTTTCGAAGAGAAAAGCAGGGCGTTTTTCATGCCTAAATCATCAATAACGCGGCATTTTCGGGTCTAATTGCACCGCCCAAGCCTCAATTCCGCCTTGCAAATTCGTCACATCATCAAAACCAACATGTTGCAAAAACATTGCCGTCTGCAAACTGCGCATACCATGATGGCAATACACAATAATCAATTTGTCATCAGGCAATTCATTGTGGCGCAACGGAATCAAATTCATCGGAATATGCACATGATTCGGCAGGCTGCACAACGCCACTTCATCATCTTCGCGCACGTCTAATAAAACTACGTCATCACGTTCAGTCAAAAGCTGCTGCACTTGTTTCGGATTGAGTTGCGGAATAGTCATTCGGAATACTTTCTGTAAACATTGAGAACGCGTATTGTACGCTGAAAATTTGTGAGCGATGAATATAAAATGCCGTCTACGATTTGAGTGCAGACGGCATAAACAAAAAAAGCAACCTTTCGGTTGCTTTTTGATTGAGCCTTGCCTGAATCGATTGAAAAGCAGGCAAATGATTAAATGAAATTAAAAATTAAACGGGTCTTTGGCTTTTGCTACTTGGCTGTTCAGCGATGGGATTAAGGTGTCAAACAACACGCTTTGTTTGTATTCGTTGCCGTTTTTTTCCAACAAAATGGCGCGTTGTACTGGTGCAGTGCCGACTACGGCAACCAAGCGACCGTTGTCGCTTAACTGGTTTTTCAGGGTTTCGGGAATTTCGGCAATTGCGCCGCCAACGTAAATTGCGTCAAATGGTGCGGCGGTGTTTTGTTCGCGCAAACCGTCGCCAACTTGCAAGCTGATGTTTTCAATGCCTGATTTTTGCAAAGCGGCAGCGGCGCGGTTTTGTTGTTCGACGTCGATGTCTACGCTAATCACTTGCTCGGCTAATTTTGCCAAAACTGCGGTGGCATAGCCTGAACCTGTGCCGATTTCCAAAACTTTGTGCGTGTTTTTCAAAGTCAAACCCTGCACCAAACGCGCCACGATGCGTGGTTCGAGCATGTGGCTGCCGTTGGGCAGGGGCAAAGTTTGGTCGGCATAAGCCAAACCTTGATGTTGTTCGCCAACAAAATATTCGCGAGCAATATCGCTCAATGCGTCTAAAACGTCAAAATCCAACACATCCCACGGGCGGATTTGTTGTTCAACCATATTGAAACGTGCTTTTTCAAAATTCATGTTTGTGTCCCAGTTGTGGTTTGGTAGGGGAAAAATAATCGCGTATTATAAAGAGTTTGGGCGATTTTTAATAGCCTTAAATTTACGCAAAATGTTGGGCAGCCAGCAAGGCGGCGATTTGTTCTAAATAGTGCGCATCGGTTTCATCGTATTGATTGAGCGTGTCGGCATCCACGTCCAACACGCCATGCACGATGCCGTCTGCAGTTTTGAGTGGCACAACAATTTCCGATTGCGATAAAGACGAACAGGCGATGTGGTCGGGATGTGCGTTCACATCTGGCACAACAATTGTTGCCGCTTGTTGCCACGCTTGTCCGCACACGCCGCGTCCGTGTGCAATGCGTGTACAGGCAAGTGGACCTTGAAAGGGCGCAAGCACCAACTCTTCATTTTTCACCAAATAAAAGCCAACCCAAAACCAGTTGAAACTTTCTTTTAAAATGGCGGCAATGTTTGCCAAGTTGGCGATTAAATCGTTTTCATCGGCGATAATGGCTTGAATTTGTGGCAAAATTTCTTGATAGCGCGTGGCTTTG
Organism: Neisseria sp.; assembly: GCA_030531795.1. Lineage (GTDB taxonomy): Bacteria > Pseudomonadota > Gammaproteobacteria > Burkholderiales > Neisseriaceae > Neisseria. The sequence continues at coordinate 42,731 of JAUNMN010000003.1, read as the reverse complement.
TCGCTGTGGGCGGAAAAGAGTAAATGGTGCATGGCTTTCCTTTGTATTTTTGTATTTGTGGAAACGAAACGGGCGAATGTGCAACTCTTCCCGTTTGTGTAAATCAGTAAACTGCAGACGGCATCGCGTGCTTTTTATATCAAAAATGCGCTTGGGCGAATGCGTTTACTGAACGCGTTGCCAAGTTTGGGTGCGACCCAAAAGTGAAACGCCCAAAAATCCGCGCACTTTCAAGCTGTTGCCGCCATTGGCTAATTCTGCTTTCGCGCTATAAGTTTTGCCTGATTTGGGGTCAAAAATTTTGCCGTCTGCATATTTGCCGTCTTTTTCTTTCAAACCAGTCAAAACCTTCATGCCGATTAAAGGTTTGTCGCCTTGGCAAGCAGGGCAACGGTTTTCCACACCGTCGGCAAGCGCCACAATCGTGCCGTTAAAAGTTGAACCCGATTGGCTGATTTGCACAACCGCTTTTGGCTTTTTGGTTTCGTCGTCTATCGTGCGCCATTTGCCTTCAATGGAGGCGGCGAAACTTGGTGCAGCGAGCAATGCACCCAAAGCGCCGATGCTGAATGTTTTCGTGAACATGTTCATGGAGCAACCTTTAAAGTTAAATGATGTAAAGACTTATTTTGCGGTAAAAGCGTGTTGCTGGCAAGGCGAGCGCGGAAAAATGTGCTAAAATCGCGCGTTAAATTTGATTCAATTTTCTTTCATTGGGACACAAAATGAGCTTGAAATGTGGCATTGTTGGCTTGCCAAATGTGGGTAAATCAACGCTTTTTAACGCTTTAACGCAATCGGGCATTGAAGCGGCAAACTATCCTTTTTGCACGATTGAACCGAATGTGGGCATTGTGGAAGTGCCAGACCCGCGTATGGCGGAATTGGCGAAAATTGTGAATCCGCAAAAAATGCAACCTGCGATTGTGGAATTTGTGGACATCGCAGGTTTGGTGGCTGGTGCGAGCAAAGGCGAGGGTTTGGGTAATCAGTTTTTGGCGAATATTCGCGAAACCGATGCGATTGTGAACGTGGTGCGTTGTTTTGATGATGATAACATCGTCCACGTTGCAGGACGCGTAGACCCGATTGCCGACATTGAAACGATAGGCACAGAATTGGCTTTGGCGGATTTGGCGAGCGTGGAAAAAGCGATTGTGCGTGAAGGCAAACGTGCCAAATCAGGCGACAAAGATGCGCAAAAATTGGTGGCTTTGTGCGAAAAATTATTGCCACATTTGAACGAAGGCAAACCTGTGCGTTCTTTGGGTTTGGACGCTGAAGAATTGGCGATGCTCAAACCTTTATTCTTATTGACTGCGAAACCTGCGATGTATGTGGGTAATGTGGCGGAAGACGGTTTTGAAAATAATCCACACTTAACGCGTTTGCAAGAGTTGGCGGCACGCGAAAACGCGCCTGTTGTTGCCGTCTGCGCCGCAATGGAAAGCGAAATTGCCGAGTTGGAAGACGAAGAAAAAGCCGAGTTTTTGGCGGAAATGGGCTTGGAAGAACCAGGGTTAAATCGCTTGATTCGTGCGGGCTACGACTTACTCGGTTTGCAAACTTATTTCACTGCTGGCGTGAAAGAAGTGCGCGCATGGACAATCCGCAAAGGCGACACTGCACCGCAGGCGGCAGGCGTGATTCACACCGACTTTGAACGCGGTTTCATTCGTGCGCAAGTAATTGCGTATGAAGATTTTGTTGCATTGGGCGGCGAAGCGAAAGCCAAAGAAGCAGGCAAAATGCGCGTGGAAGGCAAAGAATATGTGGTGCAAGACGGCGATGTGATGCACTTCTTGTTTAATGTCTAAGTCATTGAGTTATCAGTAGAATATGCAGCAAGCTCGGCAAGGTTCGGGCTTGTTGCTTTTTTGTGAGAAAAATTATGTATGACGTGAACACGCAAGATGTGCGCCGTTTTTTTGCCCACGTTTGGCAACATCGGCTGATGCCTTTGCAGCTGGACGCTTTACAGCAAAAAGCCTTGCGCATCGTGGAAACACATCAAGAATACGCGCCTTATTTGGAAAACATCGAACGCTATTTGGACAAAACGTGGACACCCGAAGAGGGGCAAGAAAACCCGTTTTTACATATGTCGTTGCATTTGTCGATTCAAGAGCAAGTGGGCATCAATCAGCCTGTTGGCATTCGCGATATTCACGAAAAATTGTGCGGCAAATACGCAGGCGACTGGGTGAAAGCGGAACACGATATGATGGAGGCATTAGCGGAAACAGTTTGGGAAGCGCAGCGATTTGGACGCGGTTTGGACGTGAACGCCTACATGACGCGCTTGCGCAAGCTGGTTGGTTTGGGACAAGAAGACGACGCGCGCATCAATCCGCATGAAGTTGGTTTGTCCGACAAAATCAGTATGCGCGATTGATTGGGTGAAACATCATGCCGTCTGCGTTTTGAGTTTGGCTTGAAAAATTAAGTTGGAAACGAAAGCAAGCGATTGTGTGATGATTTGCGTCATAAAAAAGGTGTGCGCTGGCACACCTTTTGTGTTTTTGTTGTCACAAAATCTACAGCTAAAACTTGCAGACGGCATTATTTGGCTTTGTCGCCGATTTTGCTTTCTTTGCCGCTCAATAAGTTTTGAATATTGCTTTTGTGGCGATACAAAACCAAGATGGCGATGAGCAAAGTAACGAATACCCACGAACCAAATGGCATGAAAAACAGAGCGAAAATCGGGCTGAGCACGGTTGCGGTTAAAGCAGCGAGTGAAGAAATTTTCAAGCCAAACGCCATCACCAACCACACAATTGCCGACAAAATTGCGGTGGCAGGCGAGAGTGCCAGCAACACGCCTAAAGCGGTTGCCACGCCTTTGCCGCCTTTGAAACCGAAAAACACAGGGTACATATGACCGATTAAAGCCGCGAAAGCAACCCAAGCGATGGTGGCGTTTGCCAAACCCAAACTGTCTTGCAAAGCCATCGCCAAATAAACCGCGATTAAGCCTTTGAGCGCGTCGCCGAGTAAAGTCAAAGCCGCTGCTTTTTTCTTGCCCGAACGCAAAACGTTGGTTGCACCAGGATTGCCCGAGCCGTAAGTGCGCGGGTCGTCCATGCCGTAAAAACGCGACACAATCACCGCAAAAGACAGCGAACCGATTAGATAGCCTGCCACAATCGCCAAGAAATCAAACATGATGCACTCTTTTGTTTTAAAATGACGCACATTTTAACCCACAATGGCAAACGAATCACAGCATGGACAAAATTTTTTTACACGGCATGAAAGCCGAAACCTTAATCGGGGTTTATGAGTGGGAACGCCAACAGCGGCAAACTTTGCTGTTGGATTTGGACATCGGCGTGCCGCGCGTGTCGGCAAAATCAGACGACATCGCCGACACGGTGCATTATGGCGAAGTGTGCGATGCGGTGCGCAACAGTTTGCGTGAACAGCAGTTTTTGTTGCTGGAAGCCTTGGCGGAACACATTGCCGATTTGGTGTTGAACGATTTTGCGGCAACTTGGATACGCGTGCGCGTGGTTAAAGCAGGGATTTTGGCGGGCGTGAAAGAAGTGGGCGTGGAAATTGAACGACATAAAATCGTCGATGAAGATTGAGTTGGCAAGATGCCGTCTGCAGACGGCATAACCTGATTTTTTACCTTCAAACCTTTTATTTTAAACAATAAAATTTTTAAACCATATTTTTAAACAATCAAAGCAAACTTAAGAAAGTGAAGTTATGACAAAAATCAATCAACATTTTGCCAGCGTGGCGTTGGCGGCTTTGTTGGCAGCGTGTGCGACCGAAGTACCACAAAATGCGGTAAAAGCTCCAGTTGTGGCGAAAGAAACGGCAAGCAAACAGCGACCTGTGTTCAATCAAAACGCTGAATCGATTGCGATTACGGGCTTTTCGGGCAATGTGAATGTGCAACAATTCGTGGATTACGAAGCGCAAACGGGCGCGTTCAGTCGCAATGAGTTGGCGAACTTTTTTGCAGGTGCTAACCACAAACCCAATATCATCACGATTATGAATCGCCCTGGCACATCGCGTCCGTGGTATGAATTTCAAAAAGGCAATTCGGGTGCCGCCAAAATCAATGCAGGCAAAGCGTTTTACGCCCAACATCGTCATGTGATTGACCAAGTGGCGCGAGAATATGGTGTGCCAGCCGAAATCATCGTGGCGATTGTCGGCATTGAAACGAATTACGGCAAAAACATGGGCAGCTTCCGTTTGGCCGATGCCTTGCCGACTTTGGCGTTTGACTACCCGCGTCGCAGCGAGTTTTTCCAAAACGAGTTGCGCGAATTGTTGTTGATGAGCAAAGAGGAAAGCCAAGACCCGTACAGCTTTTTGGGCAGCTACGCAGGCGCGATGGGCATGCCACAATTTATGCCGTCTAGCTATCGCAAGTGGGCGGTGGACTACGACCGCGACGGTAAACGCAATATTTGGGGCAGCGTGCCAGACGTGGCGGCTTCGGTTGCCAACTACATGAAGGCACACGGCTGGCAAACGGGTGGCAAAGTGTTGATGCCTGTGGTGATGGAAATCAATCCGCGCTTGCAAGCGATTATTGATGAAAAAACCGAATTAAAATATACGGTTGGTGAGTTGAAACAACTTGGCGTGATTCCAATGGGCGAAGTTGCCGACCACGAACGCGCGATTTTGTTTAGCTTGGAAACTTCCCCAGGACAGCGTGAATATTTCATCGGCTTGAATAATTTCTACACGATTTGGCAATACAATCACAGCCGAATGTATGTAACCGCGGTGCGCGACATTGCCAACGGCGTGGGACGTGGCGGTTTGTAAACGATTTGCGTGTGAAAAACGCTGATGCCGTCTGCAATTTTCGGGTGCAGACGGCATCATTTTTAAGCAAAAGTCGCTGCGAAATACGGGTTTTGGGCGTGTTCAAATAAATGCAAAAAACAGGCAAAGCAAGGCTGAAAATGTTAGAATGCTGGCTTTATTTGGGCGATGCGCCTTGTTTTTTACGCCGCGTTTTGGCAATTTCATCACATTGATTGAGAAAATTATGGCTTATCAAGTTCTTGCCCGTAAGTGGCGACCGAAAACTTTTGCCGATTTAGTGGGGCAAGAGCATGTGGTCAAAGCCTTGCGCAACGCTTTGGACAAAGGGCGTTTGCACCATGCCTATTTGCTGACAGGCACGCGCGGCGTGGGCAAAACCACGATTGCGCGGATTTTGGCGAAAAGTTTGAACTGCGAAAATGCCGACCATGGCGAACCGTGTGGCGTGTGTGGTAGTTGCCAAGACATTGACGCTGGGCGTTTTGTGGATTTGTTGGAAATCGATGCCGCATCTAATACGGGCATTGATAATATTCGCGAAGTGTTGGAAAACGCGCAATATGCGCCAACGGTGGGCAAATACAAGGTTTACATCATTGACGAAGTGCATATGCTGTCTAAATCGGCGTTCAATGCCATGCTCAAAACCTTGGAAGAACCGCCCGAACACGTTAAATTCATTTTGGCAACAACCGACCCGCATAAAGTGCCAATTACGGTGTTAAGTCGTTGTTTACAATTTGTTTTACGCAATATGACGCATCAGCAAGTGGCGGCACATTTACAACACGTTTTAACGGTGGAGCAAATCCCGTTTGAAGAATCCGCTTTGCAGATTTTAGGGCGTGCAGCAGCAGGTTCGATGCGCGATGCTTTGAGTTTACTTGACCAAGCGATTGCCATGGGTTCGGGCAGCGTTACCGAAACCGATGTGCGTCAAATGATAGGTGCGGTGGATAAGCGTTATCTCTATGATTTATTGCAAGGATTTGCCACACAAAATGGCGAATTTTTGCTTGCCAAAGCACAAGAAATGGCGGCGCGTGCCATCGGTTTTGACAACGCGTTGGCAGAACTGGCGATGCTGTTGCAACGTTTGGCGTTGATACAGCAAGTGCCGAATGTGTTGGCGGCGGACGACCCCGAATACGCGGTGCTTACTCAACTAGCAGGGCAATTCAGTGCCGAACAATTGCAGCTTTATTATCAATGCGTGATACACGGCAAAAACGATTTGGCACTCGCACCCGATGAATACGCAGGTTTTGTGATGACCTTATTGCGCGTGTTGGCGTTTACGCCTTTGGCAGCGAAAAATCAGCCCAAGAACGCCCAAATTGTTGGAACGGATTTGACAACGCCAAGCGTACAAACCACTTATGCTCACAGCGAAACGGTTGATTTGGTAAAAAAGCCAGCGATGCCGTCTGCAGTTGAGCAAACGGCAACAGCAACTGCGTTTGCCAACGCTTCAAATCAGCAAACGCAAACCGAAAGCATAAACACAAATCACGCTTTGAATGCGACGACTTCGCTAAATGAAATGCAGACAGCAAGCGAGGAAAATGTTGTACACGAAAACACGGTAATGCAAGAAAAAAGTGTTGCTGAAAGCGTGCCAACAAATGCGGTAAACGAAGATACGCCACCGTGGGATGATGCAAGAGAAAACACGGCAAATGCGGTTACAGAAAACACGGTTTTGCCTGAAACGCAGTTGGTAGCAAGCGCTGAAACGCACGATGTGCAGGCAAGCATCACAAACGAAGTGCAGACGGCAAGTGTAAACCCAAATGAACGTTTTGTAGATGCAAATACAGTAGAGGCAAATACTTCAGAATTGCCACAAGTTACCGCGCAAAAAACCGCGTTTGACGTTTTGCAAGACGCAAATGATGAAGCGGCGGCAGACGAATATGCCGATGACGATTTACACGAAACAGGCGGCGAAGCAAATGACGAAACCGACTTGTTAGACGTTCACGCGGCTGGTGATTTGCTCAATCCGTTTGCTCAAACGCTTGTTATGGACACGCCAGCAAACAGCGAAAGCGCGGAAAATCATGCCGAAAGTGAAGACGAAGAGCAAGATTTTTCGCCTATGCCTGCACTGAACGCAGCAAACTGGTTTGCGATTATTGAGCGTTTGCGTCCGAAAATGGGTGCGGCGCAAATGTTGGCGATTCATTGCGCTTGGTTGGATTATCGTTTAGATACGCAAACTTTGCAGCTGGCGCTTGCGCCTAGTGCGAATACGGTGCGGAAAAACAATTTGATTCAGCAGCTGCAAAAAGTGGTGCAAGAAGCGTATGGTTTGCCGAATTTGACGCTGGAATTGCGCGCTTGGCAAGACAATCAGGGCTGGGAAACGTGGGAAATGTATGACACGCGTTTGCAGCAACAAGGTTTGGCACGCGCGAAACAATCTTTATTAGACGACCCCGTTTGTCAGCAAGTTTTGCAGCGTTTTGATGCAAACATCATTGATGAGAGCGTGCGTTTGCTGGCGAGTGAGTCGCCAGTGCAGACGGCATGATTGAAAGTTTAATGGTTTATTTTGATGAAAAGGAAGACAAAATGTTTGGAAAAGCAGGTTTAGGCGGTTTGATGCAACAAGCACAAAAAATGCAGGAAAACATGAAACGTGCGCAGGAAAAGTTGGCGCAAACCGAAGTCAGTGCCGAAGCGGGTAATGGTTTGGTGAAAGTAACGATGACTTGCAATCATGTGATTCGCAGCATTGAAATCAGCCCCGATTTGATTGCCGAAGCGGCGGAAGATAAGGAAATGTTGGAAGATTTGGTGTTGGCGGCGATTAACGCAGCTGGTGAAAAAGCCGAAGAAACCAACTCGCAAACCATGGGTGCGTTCACGCAAGGTTTGCCAGCAGGCATCGGCAATTTCTTCAAATAATTGAAAACCTTAACTGCAGACGGCATCGCTTGATAACAGATGCCGTCTGCATATTCACACAGAGATAAAATGAGCAGTTTAGCTTATCAGCAACAATTAAACGACAAACACGCTTATTTGCAAACGCTGTTTGCCGATGTTGCCATTCCCAAAATTGAGATTTTTGAGTCACCCGAAAGTCATTTTCGGATGCGTGCCGAATTTCGGATTTGGCACGAAGGCGATGAGATTTGCTACGCGATGTTTGAGCGTGGACAAAAAGCCAGTGGCGCATCTTTGATTCGTTTAACGCAATTTCCCACGGCATCGCAAGCGATTAACGACTTGATGCAACCGCTATTGCAAGCGATTGCCGCCGTGCCTGTGTTGAAAAACCGTTTGTATCAATGCGAATTTCTCAGCACTTTGAGCGGTGAAGTGTTATTAACGCTGATTTACCACAAAAAATTAGACGATGAATGGCAAGCGGCGGCACAAAATCTGCAAACGCAATTTGGCGTGTTTGTGATTGGACGCAGTCGCGGACAAAAAGTAGTTTTGTCTCAGGATTTTGTAACCGAAAAACTGCAAGTTGGGCAACAAAGTTTTGTCTACCGACAATTTGAAGGCAGTTTCACCCAACCAAATGCCCAAGTGTGTCAAAAAATGCTGACGTGGGCAGTGGATTGTGCCAACGGTTTGGGCGGCGATTTGCTGGAATTGTATTGCGGCAATGGTAATTTCACTCTGCCGCTGGCACAGCAATTCAAACGCGTGTTGGCGACTGAGGTGTCCAAAACTTCAGTGCAGGCGGCACAGTGGAATATTGAAGCAAATCAAGCGGATAATATTGCGATTGCCCGTTTGTCGGCTCAAGAGTTTACTCAGGCATACCAAGGCGAGCGAGAATTTCGCCGTTTGCAAGAGCAGGGCGTAGACTTGAAAAGCTATGATTTTTCAACGATTTTTGTAGACCCGCCGCGTGCTGGTGTGGACGATGAAACGCTGAAATTGGTCGCCCAGTTTGAACATGTCATTTACATTTCTTGCAATCCCGAAACGCTGCACAGCAATCTGCAGGTTTTGACACAAACGCATGATGTGGTGCGCATGGCGATGTTTGACCAGTTTCCGTTTACCCATCACATTGAAAGCGGCGTATTGTTGAAGAAGCGTCCAAATTGAATGATGCCGTCTGCAGACGGCATTTAGCATATGGTCTTTTAAATTTAAACTGATACCGCCTTACTCAGCCTTGTTTCAGTTTAAATTGATTCGACTAAATTTTAACCATCAAGATTAGGTTTGTTATGAGTTCATTAGAAACGTGGATTGGCTTGCGTTATTTGCGTGCCAAAAAGCGCAATGGTTTTATGTCGTTTATCACCATGGTTTCGGTGGCAGGCATTGCGTTGGGCGTGATGGCGCTTATTGTGGTGTTGTCGGTGATGAATGGTTTTCAAAAAGAAATTCGTGGGCAATTGCTCAATGTCGCGCCACACGCCGAAATCGGTTTTTACGATGCGGCATCGCAACCTTGGCAAAACTTGCAGCTATATGTTGCGAACAAGCCAGAAGTGCTGGCATCTGCGCCTTACATCGCCGATAACGCTTTGTTGTCCAACGCAGGCGAAGTGCGCGGCGTACAAATTCGTGGCATTGAGCCGTCTGCAGAGAAAAAAGTGGTGGATTATTGGCAAAATATGCAGCAAGGCAAGTTTGAAGATTTGCGTGCAGGCGAATTTGACATCATTTTGGGTGCGGATTTGGCAGCTGCTTTGGGTGCGGAAGTTGGCGGACAAGTAACCGTGATTACGCCCGAAGGCAATGTAACGCCTGCTGGAGTGGTGCCGCGTTTGAAGCAATTTAATGTGGTGGGCATCGTCAAAACAGGTGTGTACGAAATGGACAACACGCTGGCGATGACGCATTTGCAAGACGCGCAATTATTATACCGTTTGGGCGACGGCGTGAGCGGTTTGCGTTTGAAACTTGCCGACCCACAAAACGCGCCGCAATTCACGCGCAACTTGTTGCCTGATAATCTGAAAGAAACGGTGTGGGTGCGCGATTGGACGTTCAGCAACAAAACCTATTTTGACGCGGTGGAATTGGAAAAACGCATGATGTTCATTATTTTGACGCTGATTATTGCTGTTGCTGCCTTTAATTTGGTGTCGTCTTTGGTGATGGCTGTTACCGAAAAACAAGCGGACATCGCGATTTTGCGCACGCTCGGTTTGTCTCCCAGCGGCGTGATGAAAATTTTCATGGTGCAAGGTGCATTTGCTGGTTTTTTTGGCACACTGATTGGCGTGATTTTGGGCGTGTTGTTAGGTTGGAATGTTGGCAAAATCGTAGCGTTTTTTGAAAATCTGTTTGGCATTCAACTGATTAACTCGCAAGTGTATTTTATTGATTATTTGCCCAGCGAAGTGGTGTTCAGCGAAGTGGCATTTATCGCTTTGATTTCATTATTGTTGTCGTTTGTGGCGACTTTATACCCAAGTTATCGTGCGGCACGCACCCAACCTGCGGAGGCTTTGCGTTATGAGTAAAACGGTTTTGCAATGCGAACATTTGAGTAAAGCCTATCAAGACGGCGATTTACGTGTGGACGTGTTAAACGATTTGAGTTTTTCAGTTGCGGCGGGGCAAAGCGTCAGCATCATCGGCGCGTCTGGCAGCGGCAAATCGACGCTTTTGCACATTTTGGGCGGTTTGGACACGCCAACGAGCGGCAAAGTCAGCTTATTGGGGCAGGATTTGAGCCAAGTTGGTCAAGCCGAATTGGGGCGTTTACGCAATCAGCATTTGGGTTTTGTCTATCAATTTCACCATTTATTGCCCGAGTTTTCGGCATTGGAAAATGTGATGATGCCGCTGTTAATCGCCAAAAAAGACAAGGTAGAAGCGGAAAGTTTGGCGTTGGAGATGTTGGAAAAAGTCGGTTTGGCAAAACGCGCGGTGCATAGACCTGCCGAATTATCGGGTGGCGAGCGACAACGGGCGGCGATTGCCCGTGCTTTGGTAACGCGTCCTGCTTGCGTGTTGGCGGATGAGCCGACAGGCAATCTCGACCGCAAAAACGCACAAAATGTGTTGGCGATGATGTTGGATTTGAAGCAGGAATTGGGAACGGCTTTAGTGGTGGTAACGCATGACGATGAGTTGGCGCAACGTTTTGATGTGGTGCTGAATATGCAAGACGGACGCTTGCTTGCAGACGGCATCTCTTAAGAAGTTTAATAAAAAATGAATAAAATGAAGTCTTTATTTTTATTATTGAGTTTGGCGTGTGCGTCGTTTGCGCACGCAGATAACCCTTTGGCAAGCATGGCGTATCAGCGTGGCGATTACGCGCAGGCGATGCAGTTTTGGCAAAACGATGCGGCGCAAGGCGATGCCGAAGCGCAATATCGCATCGGTTTGTTGCACCATCGCGGTTATGGCGTGCCTATGGATTTTGTCAAAGCGCGTGAGTGGTATCAGCAGGCGGCGCAGCAAGGGCATCGCGATGCGCAGTTTACGCTGGGTGTGATGTTGGCGGAAGCGCAGGGCGGCGAGCGCGATTTGAAAAACGCTTTGCACTGGATTGAACAAGCGGCGGCACAAGGCGAAACCGATGCCCAGTTTCACGCAGGTTTGATGCGTTATTTGGGACAAGGCGCGAAGAAAAATGTGGCAGCGGCAAAGCGTTGGTGGAAACTGGCGGCGGAAAAAGGCGAAACGGGTGCAATTTATTATTTGAAACAACTGGATAACCGCCGCAAAACCAAAACAAAATCTTAAGCACAAAACACTTCTGCAGACGGCATCAGCGGCAAGAGGTAGAGAAAAATGAATGATTTATGGAATGAATCTTTGCTTAAAAATTTAGCAAACATTGCACCGAATGACATGGCATTTTGCCGAGATTGGCTGAATCGTTTGCAGCAGGCTTGGCAAGAAGGGCATAGCTATTTGGCATTGACCGCCGAACAAGCCGAAGAATTGCGTGCGAATGCGCCGATTTTGGTCGGCTCGCCCAGTCAAAATCAAACGCCTTTGCTGCTGGATAAAAATCGTTTGTTTTTTGGACGTTTGTGGCAACAAGAAAACGATGTGGCGGCAGAAGTGGTGCGCTTAAGTCGCAGTCAAGTTACTGAAATCAATGTAAAAAAAGTGCGATGCCGTCTACAACAATGGTTTGCCGATGAAAAAAGCGCAGGACAAAAACGCGCGGTTGCTTTGGCTTTGTTGCAACGATTTATGGTGATTACGGGCGGGCCTGGCACGGGCAAAACCACAACCGTCGCTAAATTGCTGGCACTTTTGTGTGAACAAGCAAATGAATTGCCGCGTTTGGCATTGGCTGCGCCAACGGGCAAAGCAGCGGCACGCATGACCGAATCGCTGCGTAAGGCATTGAATAGTTTAGATGTTGCCGACGAAATCAAGCAGATGCTACACGCAACTGAAGGGCAAACCGTGCATCGCTTGCTGAACTTGCAACCGCCGCAAATGCAGGCGCGTTATCATCGCGAGCGACCGTTGGCGATTGATGTGTTGGTGGTGGACGAAGCCAGTATGCTGGATTTGTCGCTGATGTTGCAGATTTTGCGTGCCTTGCCCGATGGCTGTCGCGTGATTTTTTTGGGCGACGAAGACCAGTTGCCATCGGTGAGTTTGGGGAATGTGTTGGCGGATTTGCTGCAAAGACATTCGCTTTCGCCAGATTTATATCAACAATATCAGATGCTTATTGGAGAAGAATCAAGCAAGCCAAATGTGCAGACGGCATCGGCAACGCCTGCGCAGCCTGAAACCGCAACCGATGTTGCGCCTAAAAAGCGGGGCAGAAAACCCAAACAAATTTCAGAAAATCAGTTGGCATTGGATTTTTACGAGATGCCGTCTGCAAACCAAAGCGTTCAAGCTGTTGGCGCGTCCGAAACGCTTGCCCACGTTGCCAAATTGCATCACAGCCATCGTTTTGGCGCAGACAGTGGCATCGGTTGCTTGGCACGCGCGGTCAATCAAGGCGATGCCGATTTGGCGTGGCAACAATTTTCGCAAGCCAAATTTGCTGAACAATTGAGCGTAGCAAAAGGTTCGATTTGGGATAAAGTCAAAATAATCTACCAAAAACAAGAAAAATATTGGCAGACTGTGGCGAGAAACGATGTGAAAAAAGCATTTGAATGCCAAGCGCAAATTGTGGTGTTGAGTGCGCAACGCGAAGACGCGCACGAATTTAATCGTGTATATCGCAAGCATTTGGGTGTGGGCGATGATGGGTGGTTTGACGGGCAAATCATCATGATTACGCGCAATGACATGACGCAAAATGTGTTCAATGGCGATATTGGCTTGGTGTTGCGCGATGCCGAAGACGATTTCAAATTGAAAGCCTATTTCCCTGCCGAGCAAGGTTTGCGCAAAATCGCGCTGACTTTGTTGCCACAACACGAAACCGCGTTTGCGATGACGGTGCATAAAAGCCAAGGTTCGGAATATGAAGAAGTGCATTTATTTGCGCCTGAAAATGTGGCGCAAAGCCATGATTTGTTTAGCCGTTCTTTGCTTTACACAGCGATTACGCGCGCCAAACAACGTTTTGTGTTTTGGGGCGAGCAAGCCGTTTTTGAAGCCGCGTGCCGTCTGCAAAATCCGCGCCGTTCGGCTTTGAGTGAACGCATTGCCGAGCAAGAACAAAATGTGTGCGTCGAGAAAAATCATTCGCTTAAACCGCAGACGGCATGATGTT
>JAUNMN010000003.1:0-29184 GCA_030531795.1 Neisseria sp. | reverse complement strand
CAAAATGTGTGCGTCGAGAAAAATCATTCGCTTAAACCGCAGACGGCATGATGTTCGTGAACCAGAATGTTGAATGAAACAAGGGGAAAAATGAAATATTCAGCAAAAATATGGGCTTATGTTTTAAGTGCGTCGTTTGCTTTGGTGGCAACACAAGCTCATGCGGATAAATGTATTAGACCCAAAGTGAAAGGCGCGAATTGGGTTAGCTGTTTATCGGAAGGTTTGGCGGGGGCGTGATTCCGTTTAAATATCAGCCGATGAGTGATGAAGCGCGAGGATTGAATAAATCGAATTTTGAAAATGGCAGAGCGTTGGTATCAACGTATGAAGAGACTTTTTACATTGATAAAAAAGGCAAACGTTACCCGTTTCATGGATTTGATTGATGAAAAAACACGCCCAAGGGCGTGTTTTTTGTTGGCTATTTCATCAGCGTAAAGCAAAACGCATTACACGATTTCCGCTTTTTCAATCACCACTGGTTCAACTGGCACATCATCGTGGTAGCCGTGGCTTTTGGTTGCCACGCCTTCAATCGCGTCCACCACGTCAAAACCTTCTACCACTTCGCCAAACACGGCATAGCCCCAGTCTTGAACGATGTGGCGACCGTGTAACTCTTTAGCGCGTTGGTTCAAAAACACATTGTCATTGGTGTTGATGAAAAATTGTGCTGATGCAGAGTGCGGGTCAGAAGTACGTGCCATCGCGATGCTGTATTTTTTGTTTGGCAAACCGTTGCCCGCTTCGTTTTGAATCGGTTCACGTGTGTTTTTTTCGCTCATGTCGGCAGTCATGCCGCCGCCTTGAATCATGAAACCTTTAATCACGCGGTGGAAAATCACGCCATCGTAAAAACCGTCTTTGACATATTGTTCAAAGTTTGCTGCGGTAATCGGCGCTTTTTCGTGGTTCAATTCAATGGCAATCACGCCTTTATTGGTGTGTAATTTAATCATTTTGTTTGTCCTTTTAGGGTTAAATAACAGTGAAATCCGCAGATGCCGTCTGCGGTGTTAAAAACGCAGACGGCATCGTTTTAGTTTTGGCGGTCTAACCAGCGTTCTGCATCCAAAGCGGCTTGGCAACCCGAAGCGGCACTGGTAATCGCTTGACGATAGGTGTGGTCTTTCACGTCGCCTGCCGCCCAAATGCCTTCAATATTGGTTGCACCAACATTGTCGCCTGTGCCGCCTTGAGTTTTCAGATAACCTGTTTCGTCCATGTCCAGCTGTCCGCGGAAAATATCGGTGTTCGGTTTATGACCGATGGCGATAAACACGCCTTTAACCGCGATTTCTTCGCTGGTGCCATCGTTGTTTTGCAAACGCGCACCTGTTACGCCGCTGTCATCGCCTAAAATCTCGTCCAAAACCGCATTGGTTTTCAAAATGATTTTGCCCTCGCTGACGCGTTGCATCAGTTTATCGACCATGATTTTTTCAGCTCGGAAGGTGTCGCGGCGATGAATCAAAGTAACCGTGTTGGCGATGTTTGCCAAATACAAGGCTTCTTCTACAGCGGTATTGCCACCGCCGACTACGGCAACATCTTGTTTCTTATAAAAGAAACCGTCGCAAGTGGCACACGCCGACACGCCGCGACCTGCAAATTTTTCTTCGCTAGGCAGACCCAAATATTTTGCCGACGCGCCAGTCGCGATAATCAAAGCATCGCAAGTGTATTCTCCCATGTCGCCGATGAGTTTGAATGGACGCTGTTGCAACTCGGCAGTATGGATTTGGTCAAAAATCATTTCTGTGCCAAAACGCTCGGCGTGTGCTTGGAAACGCGCCATCAATTCTGGACCCATCACGCCATTGGCATCGGCTGGCCAGTTATCGACATCGGTGGTGGTCATCAATTGTCCACCTTGCGCCAAACCCGTGATGATGACTGGATTAAGGTTGGCACGCGCTGCGTAAACCGCAGCAGTGTAGCCTGCTGGGCCAGAACCCAAAATAATCAAACGTTTATGTGTTGTCATGATGTTGTCCTTTGTGTTTGACTTGGTGCAAACCAAGTGTTTGTTTGCTTGTTATGAAAGGCGAGATGCCGTCTGCAGACGGCATCTGCTGAATGATTTGTCTTAACGGCGACCGCGTCTGCCACCAAAACCGCTGCGACGCGGCTGTTGATGATTGCTGATGCCGCTTTGCGCAGGGCGATAATTATTGCTGGCTTGTTGGCGGTTTTGTTGCTGTTGTGCCGCTTGTTGGCGTGGCGACAAAGTTGCAGGTGCTTTCGCCATTTTGCCTTTGTATTGTTGCGCGTATTGGGTGCGAACCTGTTGCGCAACAGGCGAATTGGCTGGGGCTTTCATGAATTTGCTCGCCAAAGCGTTGCCGATAAACGCGCCAGCCGCTGCGCCAACCAAACTTTGTAAAAACCACGAGCCTGTGCTTTGGTCGTAAACATATTGCTGACCGTCGGTGCCTGTTACAGGCTGACCGTTTTTGCCTTGTTCTTGCGCTTCAGGCGACAAGGTTTCGTTTACTGCGCTGGCTGCCAGTTGATAAACGGTTTCGTCTTGCAACTGATTTTGCAATTGCGCGATTTGTTCTTGTTGAGCTTTAAGTTGTTGTTCTAATTCGGCTTGTTTGTCGGAACAAGCAGCCAAAAAGATGGAAGAAAGGGCAATCAGAGCCAAACTGCGTTTCATGCGAAATCCTTTGTTTGTAAACCACGAATAGCAGGCAATATAGGGCGATTGTGTGAAAATTTCAATAGTTTGCCCAGCAATTGTTTTTATTGATGAATGTAAAAAATGCGATTGGAAACGGTTAGGTTTTGGCAGGGGACAAACCGAAATGCTGATAACATAAATCGGTTGCCACGCGTCCGCGCGGTGTGCGCTGAATCAAACCTTGCTGGATTAAATATGGCTCAATCACATCTTCAATCGTGTCGGTTGATTCGCCGATGGCTGCGGCGATGTTGTCCAAACCCACAGGGCCGCCGCTGAATTTGTGTAACAGCGCGTCCAAAAATTTTCTGTCCATCATGTCCAAGCCAACAGGGTCGACATCCAGCAAAGACAAGGCGGCATCGGCGATTTTCGCGTCAATCGCACCATTGTTTTTCACTTCGGCATAATCGCGCACGCGGCGCAGTAAACGATTGGCGATGCGTGGCGTGCCGCGGCTGCGTTTTGCCACTTCCAACGCGCCTGCTTCGTTCATATTCAATTGCAATAA
The DNA here is from genome assembly GCA_030531795.1 of Neisseria sp. Taxonomy (GTDB): domain Bacteria; phylum Pseudomonadota; class Gammaproteobacteria; order Burkholderiales; family Neisseriaceae; genus Neisseria. The sequence goes on along the minus strand of JAUNMN010000003.1, from coordinate 25,984 downwards.
CTGTGCTGAACGCTGAACAATGGTTTGTAAATCAATAACTTGGTAAAACTCCAAACGCGACACGATGCCGAAGCGGTCGCGCAAAGGATTAGTAAGCATGCCTGCGCGCGTGGTTGCGCCTATCAGCGTGAACGGAGGCAAATCGATTTTTACCGAACGCGCGGCTGGGCCTTCGCCTATCATGATGTCTAATTGATAATCTTCCAAAGCAGGATAGAGAATTTCTTCTACCACTGGGCTAAGCCTATGAATTTCATCAATAAACAAAACATCATGCGGCTCAAGGTTTGTTAAAAGTGCCGCCAAATCGCCAGCGCGCTCCAACACGGGTCCCGACGTTTGCCGCAAATTCACGCCCAACTCTTTGGCGATGATGTTGGCAAGCGTGGTTTTGCCCAAACCTGGCGGGCCGAACAGCAAAGTGTGGTCGAGTGCTTCGCCGCGTTTTTTGGCGGCTTGAATGAAAATATCGAGTTGCTCTTTTGCTTTGTCTTGCCCGATGTAATCCGACAAGGTTTTCGGACGCAAAGCGCGTTCTAATAACTCTTCTTGGCTGGAAATTTTTTGTGAACTGATTAAGCGTTCGGGGCGTTCAGACGCAAGATTATCGGTGTGCAACATGGCAAAATCGGCAAAGTGAAAATAGCGGCATGATACCTGAAAAAAGAGTAATCCGCGATGCCGTCTGCAGATTGAGTGGGCAAACTGCTGCAGACGGCATCAGCATTTTTCTGCTTTTACAACGAGTGCAAAAAAGCAAAGCGCGGCACGCTTTTGCCATTAAGCAAAACGTTTTCGCTGAACATGGCAGCAGGGCGCACCCACACGCCATAATCGCCATACAAGGCTTGATAAACGACCAGCCATTCCTGCGTTTCTGAGTGTCGAGCCAGCGATAAAACTTGATAGAGATTGCCTTTGTAGTGGCGATACAAGCCAGCGGCGATGTGCGGTTTAGTCATAGTGTTTGTGTTGTTGGTAATAACGATGAATGCGCTCAAATGCTTGCGTGTCGTTGGTTTGCAAAGTGTCGCGTAATTGCGTTAAACGAAGCAGCGTTAAATCTTCTTGTTCGGCGATGGTGCAGACGGCACTTTGTTGCGCACGCAGTTGCGCAATCAATTCATCGAGTTGGGTTAGGGCGGTTTGATAAGCGTTCATGGCATGAAAAATACAAAAACAAAATGGCAGGTTTTGAACCTGCCATGAGAAGCGAAAGTCGCTTGTAACCTTGAATTAAGCTGCTTGAATGTTGGCAGCGTTTTTACCTTTAGGACCAGTTACCACGTCAAAAGATACTTTTTGACCTTCTTTCAAGGTTTTGAAACCTTCCATATTGATTGCTGAAAAGTGCGCAAACAAATCTTCGCCGCCTTCATCAGGAGTGATGAAACCAAAACCTTTTGCGTCGTTAAACCATTTAACTGTACCTGTTGCCATGAACTACAACTTCCTATAAAAAATTAATCAAAAGCAAACCGCAATCGCGAATACGAACTTGCGCGTGCTGTGTTGCTTTTTACATTTGTTAAGCTTTGTAGTCAAGTGCAAAATAGGAAAAAGTCTTAAAAAATGAAAAAATACAACAGTTTTTTGGCTTGGCAAGGAAAAGTAAATCAAGCGAATGGCATAAAATCGGCATGGGTTGAATTACGCCTTAACAAAAATCATGCCGTCTGCAGTTTGGTGTGAACGCAGACGGCATGATTGAGCATGGATTGCTGTTTATCGTTTAGCGATTAAGCACCATAAACGGGATTTTTGTCGCACAAGGCTTTGGCGGCTTGGGCAACGCGTGCCAAAGTGGCTTCGTCTTCTGGGTTTTCCAACACGTCTGCCACCAAGTTTGCTAACACGCGTGAATCGGCTTCGTCAAAACCACGCGAAGTAATCGCTGATGCGCCCACGCGGATGCCTGAAGTAACGAATGGTTTTTCAGGGTCGTTTGGAATCGCGTTTTTGTTGATGGTGATGTGGGCTTTGCCCAAGGCTTCTTCGGCTGCTTTACCTGTGATGTTTTTGGCACGCAAGTCCACCAAGAACAAATGGCTTTCGGTGCGACCAGAAATGATGCGCAAACCGCGTTTCACCAACTCTTCCGCCATCGCAGCGGCATTGATTTTCACTTGTTTGGCATATTCTTTGAATTCAGGTTGCAAGGCTTCTTTGAAGGCAACAGCTTTCGCAGCAATCACGTGCATCAAAGGACCACCTTGTAAACTTGGGAAAATCGCTGAATTCAAGGCTTTTTCATGCGTGTTGTCGCGACACAAAATCACGCCGCCGCGTGGGCCACGCAAGGTTTTATGCGTGGTTGTGGTCACAAAATCCGCGAAAGGCACAGGATTTGGGTATTCGCCAGCGGCAATCAAACCTGCGTAGTGTGCCATGTCCACAAACAAATACGCCCCCACTTTGTCGGCAATTTCGCGGAAACGCGCCCAGTCAATTTGCAAGGCGTAAGCTGAAGCACCTGCCACAATCATTTTCGGTTTGTGCTCCAAAGCCAAACGTTCCACTCCGTCATAATCCAAAGTTTCGTTTTCGTTCAAGCCATAAGTAATCGCGTTATACAATTTGCCTGAAATGTTCACGCTTGCACCGTGGGTCAAATGACCGCCGTGTGCCAAGCTCATGCCCAAAATGGTGTCGCCTGGTTTCAACACAGAAGCATAAACCGCTTGGTTGGCTTGTGAACCGGAATGCGGCTGAACGTTGGCATAAGCTGCGCCGAACAATTCTTTCACGCGATCAATCGCCAGTTGTTCCACCACATCAACGTGTTCGCAACCGCCATAATAGCGTTTGGCAGGGTAGCCTTCGGCATATTTATTGGTCAATTGGCTGCCTTGTGCTTCCATAACGGCGCAGCTCACATAGTTTTCAGATGCAATCAGTTCGATGTGGTCTTGCTGACGTTCCACTTCTGCAGCGATTGCAGCGGCTAATTCTGGGTCGTATTGTTCAATGGTTACGCTTCTTGAGAACATATTTCACTCCTTGTGTGATGAAAAGATGAAAATTGTTGATGGGTAAAGCAAAAAGACAACTTATTTTAACAGCAAATTTTGTTTTAAGCTTGTGTAAAAAATCTTTAAGAAACATCATGCTGACTTTAATTTATGAACATTTGTTGCGATTGAGAAGAAAAAGCAGATTTGCGGTAAAGCAAATTATGCATAAATAGCGTGGCAGAACAGCGGCTATTTCGTTATAATATCAGCGATGACAGATGATAAGTTTGTCAGCTTATTGTTATTTTTCAAGAGGATAAAGTAATGTTTCCAGAATATCGTGATTTGATTTCAAAATTAAAACAAGAAGATGCTCATTTCGCTCGTTTGTTTAATGAACACAATGAGTTAGACGACAAAATTGCGGGTTTGGAAAACAACCCAGTAACTGCGGTTTCTGCTCATGACGAAATTGAAAAATTGAAAGTGGCGAAACTAGCGTTGAAAGACCAGTTGCAAGCCATCTTGGAAAAAGCATCTGCTTAATTTGAGATAAGAAATGCCGTCTACACATAAAACTGCAGACGGCATTTTTCTTGAGATTGTTTTGCTCGCGATTGTTAATATTAAATTGATAGCGAAAAGAAACAAAAAAGCATTTAAACGCCAACTGGGTTTAAATGCTTTTCTTTAAAAAATTGTTTGAACAATCACATATCCACTTTAATGCCAGACAGGGCATTGTTTTGATGATTTTGCGCGTTGTGGCTATTCAAAAAAGACGAAGCCAAATCGCTGCAGCAACCGCAACAAGTTGCCACGCCTAATTGATTTTTCAAGTCGCTCAAAGTGTTTGCGCCAGCGGCAACCACTTCTTTAATTTGATGGTCAGTAACAGCATTGCAGATACAAACAAACATTTGCAAAACTCCTGAGTAATGATTTGTAAATAAGACTTATTGTTATTTGTTTTGAGTTTCGCAAATATAAATAAAAACAGTTCTTATTGCAAGTATTGATTACTTAAATTAAAGCGATAGTTTTTGAAATTGATTTATCTATTTGATTTTTAATTTAAAAAAGTTGAATAGCAAAATGCAAAAGTGAATCAAAAATTGTGGTTTATTTGCTTTACATCAATCTTTAGCCGTTTTAAACGCAAGGCGTTGCCCAAAACCGATAGCGAACTCAAAGTCATCGCGATGCCTGCGAATAGGGGCGTGAGCAAACCAAATGCCGCCAGCGGAATGCCCAATACATTATAAACAAAGGCGAAAAACAGGTTTTGTTTGATGGTACGCAAAGTCGCTTTTGCCAATACAATGGCGTGCCACGCTGGAGCGATGCTGTGTTGCATCAGCGTGGCGGACGCGCTGTGTTGGGCGATGTCTGAACCAGCGTGCATCGCGAAACTCACATCAGCAGCGGCAAGGGCAGGGGCATCGTTGACCCCATCACCTATCATCGCAACGATTTTGCCTTGTGCTTGCAATTGTTGAATGAACGCCGCTTTGTCGCGCGGTTGACAATTACCAATGGCATTTTTGCTGGCGATGTTGACTTGTTGAGCAATGTGTTGCACCGCGCTGTCTCGGTCGCCACTCAATAAATAAACCTCAATATTGTGTTTGCGTAAGGCAGCGATGGTGGCGATGCTGTCGCTTTTGAGCGTGTCGCTTAATGCCAACACGCCAGCGGCTTTGCCTGCAATGCTCACACACACCAAGCTGGCGGCTTGCCATTGTTGGCTAAATTCGCTTGGCACACTCATGCCACAAAATTCCGCTTTGCCAACCTTAATTTCGCCCCATTCGCTGTTCATAGATACGCCTAAACCGATTTGGTTTTGCACGTTTTCGCCTGCTAGCAGGGCGATGTTGCGTTCGCTTGCCGTCTGCACTATAGCTTGTGCCAAAGGATGCAAGGCGTGGCGTTCTACGCTGGCAGCGGCTTGTAGGATTTGGTTTTCACTGTAATCTGTGGCACACCAAATCGCGGCGATGTGGGGTTTGCCTGTGGTCAGCGTGCCTGTTTTGTCCAACACCACCGCATCAATTTTGGCAGCACGTTCCAAAGCACTTGCGTCTTTAAACCAAATCCCTGCTTTTGCCGCTTTGCCCATGCCGACCATAATCGCGGCAGGAGTTGCCAAACCCAAAGCGCACGGGCAGGCAATCACCAACACCGCCACCGAATGCACAATCGCTGTGCCGATGGAATTGGTGATGAAATAAGTGGCGATGAAGGTGAGAAGGGCGATGAGCAAGACGCTGGGGACGAACACCGCCGCGACTTTGTCGGCAAGACGGGCAATTGGCGCTTTGCTGTCTTGTGCGTCCGCCAGTGCTTGTATCATGTCGCCCAACAGCGTGTCTGCTCCGAGTTTGCTGCTTTGGTAAACCACGCTGCCGTTTTCCAGCAAAGCACCAGCCAACACTTTGCAGCCTTGGGTTTTGCTTTCGGGCAAAGATTCGCCTGTCAAATGGCTTTCGTTGAGCCACGCTTCGCCAGCGATGACGATGCCGTCTGCAGCGATGCGTTCGCCCGCTTTGGCACGCAATACATCGCCGATGTTCACCTCTTTTAGCGACACTTGCTGCCAGTTATCGCCATTTTGTCGCTCAACCGTTTGCGGCGTGAGTTGCAATAATAAACCGATGCTGTTTAAGCTGTTTTGCTTGGTGCGTTGTTCCAAAAATTTGCCCAAACTCACAAAGGCAATCACCATCACACTGGCTTCTAAATACCAAAGATGAATGGCGTGTTCTTGATGTTCAAGCCATAAAAACAGTGAATAAAAATAAATGGATAGCGTGCCAACGCTCACCAAAACATCCATATTTGCCGCACCTGCTTTGACGCTGGCAAATGCACCACGATAAAACGGCAATGCCAAAGCAAATTGTACGATGCTGGCAAACAGCAATTGCCACAAAGTAGGCAACATGAAATCGTGTCGCCCTAAAAGCATACCCAACATGCCAAACAAAAACGGCGCGCTCAAAATTAGTAAGGCATATATCTGCCACGGCACGCTCGGCACTGCAGACGGCATCGCTTCTTGTGTGGGCAATTTTGCCGAAAAACCTGTTTTCTCAATGATTTGAATAATGTTTTCGGCATTGCTTTGTTGTGGGTCAAATTCGATTTGTGCGCTTTCACTGGCGAAATTGACTTGTGCTAATTGAATAAAGTCTTTTTTATTCAACACTTTTTCAATTCGTGCGGCACAGGCTTGGCAGGTCATGCCTTCAATATTCAGGCGGATTTTTTCGGTCATGATGTTGGGATTTATGCGTCTTGCAAAAGACGGCGTAAATAAAACAAATGGGTGCAGTTCGATGCAAAAACACGTCTATTCGGCGAAATTGTGGTGTGATTGTCGCTGATGATTTCGTATAAAACGCGTGAACTTTGACACGATTCGGCAGGCAAATCGCTGTCTAAATCGTGTTCTTCTTCCAAAAGATAAAGCAAACGCGTGCCGTCAGCAAAATCGTAAACGGTTTGCACATTTTGGGTGCGGATGCCGTCTGCAGTTTCGTCTTGTCGCGTTTGTTGCTTGCTCAAAACCCGATGTGGCGAGGGTTTACGCCAAATCGCTTTGATGTAGTCGTCTAAAAAAGTCATGGAATCAAACTTTAAACTGCTTCGCTGGCATCAAAACCTGCGTCTTCAATCGCGCTGATTAAGTTGGCAACACCGATTTGTTCGGGGTCAAAGGCGATTTGCGCTTGTTGCTTTTCTAAACTCACGCTGGCGGTTTCTACGCCATTTAAGTCGTTCAAAACTTTGCTGACGCTTTTGACGCAACCGCCACAAGTCATGCCGTCAATGTTTAAGATGATGTTTGTCATGGATTTTCCTTTTATTGGTTTGGATGATGCGGGCGAACACTCAGGTTCGCCCCTACGATTTTCAATCAAATCGCCAGTTGCTCCAACAGGGCTTTTTTCAACTCAAGTTGTTGGTTGGCGTTTTCTAAATGATTGCTAAACAATAAAAAACTGTCTTCCACGCGTTCGTCTAAAGTGTTGATTTTGGCGTAGCGCAGGCTGATTTGGTGCTGATTGAACACGTCGGCAATGTCCGCCAGCAAATAAGGACGGTTCACGGCAACAATATTGAGCGTGTACCAGTGTGGCATATCGCTTTCGGCAACCAAATCCACCACAGGCGCAAGCGGCAAATGACGGGCGCGGCGACTGGGTTTGCCAGCATATTGTGTTTCTTTTTGGGTTTTTCCAGCAATAAAATCTTCCAAATCGGCTTGAATCTTGTTTTGTATGCGTAAAAAATCGCTTTCATCGCAATGTTCGGGCATTTGCACGATAAAAGTGTCCAACACATAATCGTGTTCGCTCACAAACACACGGGCGGCGACAATATCCAGTTGATTGCGGCTAAACAGGCGACACAGACGCGCGAAAATGCGCGGTGCATTCGGCAAGTAAACCATCACTTGCAAAGTGCGCATGGCGGCGTTTGGGCGAATTTGCACGGTTGCCGCTTCCACATCTGCCGCCAAATGCAGGCAATGCCACACAATTTCGTCTTCTTCGTGGCGTACAAAATATGCCGCGCCGAGTGCTTGCCACACGCGGCGTTGTTGTTTTGGGCTGAAACCTGCTTGGCTGAGTGCTTCGGCGGCAAGGTGTTGCCGTCTGTCGCTGACCAGTGCAGCCGATTGATTTTCGCCAGCGAAATAGCGTTCTGCCGCTTTGAACAAACTTTCTAATAAATTGGCTTTCCACGAATTCCAAATTTTCGGATTCGTGCCGCGAATGTCGGAAACGGTTAATAAATACAAGGCTTTGAGTCGTTCGCTGTTTTGTACGCGTTGGCAAAAACGGGCAATCACTTCGGGATTTTGAATGTCTTCTTTTTGCGCAGTCATCGACATCAGCAAATGGTCTTCCACCAACCAAGCGAGCAATTCGCGTTCTTCGTCGCTGAAAAAATGGTCACGGGCAAATTGTTCGGCATCGGCAATGCCTTCAATCGCGTGGTCGCCGCCGCGCCCTTTGGCGATGTCGTGAAACAATGCCGCCAAATACAAAATTTCTTTTTTTTCAAAATCATGCATCAAGCTAGAAGAAAACGGCAATTCGTGTAAATGTTGTTCCATTGCCAAGCGACGCATATTGCGCAACACCATCAAAATGTGGTCGTCAACGGGATAAATGTGGAATAAATCGTGTTGCAACAGCCCCACAATTTTGCCCCACGCAGGCAGATAATGCCCCAACACGCCATACAAATTCAGAAAACGCATGGTGTGGGTTAAGCCGCGTCCGTGGCGGAAAAATTGAATAAACCGTTGGCGATTAAGGGGATTTTGGTAAAACTTATGATTGATTTTTTGAGTGGCAATCCACCACGCGCGCAGGGTTTTGGGCGCGATATTGGTGATGTCGTGGCGGGTTTGCACCAACTCAATGATTTTGAAAATATGCTCGGGTTGCTTTTGAAAAATGTCCTTGTCGCGCACCGCGATTTGGCTGCCCACTTGATAATAATCTTGGTCTATCTCTTTGATAATACGCGGTAAAACCGAGTAAACGCGTCCACGCAACATCGGCACAATAATGCCATTGAGTTGCTTAATTGCTTTGGTGGCACGATAAAAGCCATACATCACGCGTTCGCTGCGTTTCTGGGCATTGTCTTTGCCGTCTGCACTTGCCAGATTCGGCGCAATTTGGCTTTGTAAATCAAAGATTAAGCGGTCTTCTTCGCGTCCTGTGGCAAGGTGCAAATCCATGCGAATGCGCGAGAGTTTTTTGTGGCTATTGAGCAAAATGCCTGCTTCGGCACGGGTTAAAATTCTTTTGTTAATCAGAGAGTTGATGTCGGGTTGTATGCCTTGCACTTTCGCCAGCCACAACATTGTGTGAATGTCGCGCAAACCACCAGGGCAAGTTTTGACATTCGGTTCTAACACCGCGCCCGAACCTTGCTGTTTGTCGTGTCTTTGCTGCATTTCCAGTATTTTGCCTTCAATAAAGGCGGCTGGATTGCGTTGCTGATTGAGTTTTTGCAGCATTTGTTCGGCGAGCAAGTGGTTGCCACAAACAAAACGTGCTTCCAAAAAGGCGGTGTCGGCAGTTAAATCGTGGCGTGCCGATTCGCACAGTTGCACCAAACTGCCGCTTTTCACGGCTGGCGCAAGCTGCATGTCCCACAAAGTTTGAATGAAGGCGGCGATGTTTTCTTGTTCGGCTTCCGATAAAGTATCGCGGCTGACGATAGCCAAATCCAAATCGGATTGCGGATACATTTCTTCGCGACCGTAGCCGCCCGTTGCCAACAGACACAGTTTGCTGCCGAGAAAAAATTCCGACCATAACACCGCCAGCATCTTATCCAGTGCTTTGCCATATTGTTCAAAAAACAATGTGGCTTGACGTTTTTCTTGATAAACTTCAATGGCTTGTTGCTTTTGAAAACGCAATTCTTGCCATGCGGATTGAATCAGTGGCGACATGGTTTGGGTTCTTTTTTGTGATGTTTACGATGTTTGAAAATGACGTAGGCAAGTAAAAATGCCGTCTGCACTTAACTGCAGACGGCATCGTTTTAGCCCAAAACTTTGCGGGCGTTGGCAAATAAGCGATACCACGCGCCGTTTTCGCTGCCTTTCCATTCGTCTGGCGACCAGCTTTGCTGTGCCGTGCGGAAAGTGCGTTCAGGGTGCGGCATCATGATGGTTACGCGACCGTCTGCGTTGCTCACGCCAGCAATGCCCAGCGGCGAGCCATTTGGATTGAGCGGATAACGTTGGGTTACTTGATTGTTGCCGTCCACATATTGCAAGGCGATGTTCAAATCGCTGGCGATGTTACCGCCTGCAAATTCGGCGCGACCTTCGCCGTGGCTCACCACCACAGGCAAGCTGCTGCCCACCATTTCGTTCAAAATCAAGCTAGACGATTTGGCAACTTGCACCATGCTCAAACGCGCTTCAAATTGTTCGCTTTCGTTGCGGCGGAATTTCGGCCAAGCGGCAGTCCCAGGAATGATTTCCGCCAAATTGCTCACCATTTGACAACCGTTGCACACGCCTAAAGTTAAGGTGTTTGGGTTGGCAAAGAAAGCGGCAAATTGTTCACGCAAAGCAGGGTGGAACAGAATCGATTTTGCCCAACCTTCGCCCGCGCCCAACACGTCGCCATAGCTGAAACCGCCACACGCCGCCAGCATTTTGAAGTCTGCCAGTTGCACGCGTCCTGCCATTAAATCCGACATATGCACATCGTAAGCATCAAAACCTGCACGCGTGAACGCGGCAGCCATTTCAATTTGTCCATTGACACCTTGTTCACGCAAAATCGCGATTTTCGGTTTCGCCCCCACGTTCACAAACGGCGCAGCCAAATCTTCTTTGAGGTCAAAGCGCAAATCGGCAAACAATTTGGCGGCAGCATCATCGGCGATTAAGCCAAATTCGCTGTCGGCACACGCTGGGTTGTCGCGCAATTTTTGAATGTGATACGAAGTTTCTTGCCATGCCGTCTGCAGTTCGCTGCGTTGTTCTTGCAACAAAATTTGTTCGCCTTGACGAATGGTGATGATGCCGTCTGCAGTGGTCGTACCCAACACATGAACCGCGTCCGCCAAACCGTTTGCCGCAAACACGGCACGCACGTTTGCCAAATCGCTTTGGGCAATTTGAATGACCGCACCGAGTTCTTCGTTAAACAAAGCGGCTTGGGCATTGTTGCCGTTTGCCAAGCTGGCGATGTCCACATTCAAACCCACGCGGCTGGCGAACGCCATTTCTGCCAAAGTTGCGAATAAACCGCCATCGCCGCGGTCGTGGTATGCCAAAAGCGTGTTGTTTTGTATTAAAGTTTGTACGCTGGTGTAGAAACCTTTTAACGCCGCCGCGTCAATGTCGGGCGATTCGCCTGTGATGTCGTTCCACACTTGGCTCAACGCCGAACCGCCCATGCGGTTGTTGCCTGCACCCAAATCCACCGCCAGCAAAATTGTGCCGTCTGCAGTATTGAGTTCTGGGGTTACGGTTTTGCGGACATCTTGAACTGGGGCAAACGCCGAAATAATCAGCGACAAAGGCGACACAACCGATTTGTTTTCGCCGTTTTCTTGCCACTGGGTTTTCATAGACAAACTGTCTTTGCCCACGGGAATGGCTATGCCTAAATCCTGACAAATCGCCGAAGTGGCGGCAACGGTGCGATACAGTTTTTCGTCTTCGCCTGCATTGCCACACGCCGCCATCCAGTTGGCAGACAATTTGATGTTGCCGATGTCGCCGATGTTCACTGCGGCGATGTTGGTAATCGCTTCGCCGACACACATTCTGCCCGAAGCAGGGGCATCAAATAAGGCAAGCGCGGGTTTTTCACCCATAGACATCGCTTCGCCGCGATGGGTGTTGAAACCCATCATGGTTACGGCACAATCGGCAATAGGCGTTTGATAGCGTCCCACCATTTGGTCGCGATGGGTCATGCCGCCCACGCTTCGGTCGCCGATGGTAATCAAAAAGTTTTTGCTTGCTACGCTAGGCAAACGCAACACGCGATACGCGCTTTCGCGAATGTCGTATTGTGCCGCGTCAAACGCCACCGCAGACGGCACAACTTTGCTGTCTTGGCGTGTGGTTTTTGGTGGTTTGCCCAACAACACATTCAAAGGTAAATCTACTGGATTGTTGCTGAACAAATCATCGTGCACTTGCAAATGACCGTCATCTGTCGCCACGCCGACTACCGCAAATGGACAGCGTTCGCGTTCGCAAATGGTTTGGAAAGTTGCCAAATCTTTTTCCAAAATTGATAAAACATAACGCTCTTGCGCTTCGTTACACCAAATTTGCATCGGCGACAAACCGTCTTCTTCCAAAGGCACATCGCGCAATTTGAACACTGCGCCGCGACCTGCATCGTTCACCAATTCAGGGAAGGCGTTGGACAAACCGCCTGCGCCCACATCATGAATCGAGATAATCGGGTTTTTGTCGCCCAACTGCCAGCAGCGGTCAATCACTTCTTGAGCGCGGCGTTCGATTTCTGGGTTGCCACGTTGCACCGAATTGAAATCCAAGCTGGCATCGTTAGAACCTGTGTTCATAGACGAAGCCGCACCGCCGCCCAAACCGATTAACATCCCTGGGCCGCCCAATTGAATCAGCAATGCGCCTTCAGGAATTTCGTTTTTGTGGGTTTGTTCGGCTTGGATATTGCCCAAACCGCCAGCAATCATAATCGGCTTGTGATAACCGCGAACTTGCTTATCGTGTTCTGCTTCAAAAGTACGGAAATAACCGAGCAAATTCGGGCGACCAAATTCATTATTAAACGCCGCACCGCCAATCGGACCTTCAATCATGATGTCCAGCGGCGAAGCGATGTGTTCGGGTTTGCCGTATGGCTTCTCCCAAGGTTGAGTAAATTCAGGAATGTTCAGATTAGAAACGGTGAAGCCAGTCAAACCAGCTTTTGGACGCGAACCGCGACCTGTCGCACCTTCATCGCGAATTTCACCGCCAGCACCCGTTGCCGCACCCGCAAATGGGGCGATGGCGGTTGGGTGGTTGTGGGTTTCCACTTTCATGATGATGTGGGTGTTTTCTTCGTGGAAGCGATAGGCTTGGTTGCCGTCTGCACTTGGATAGAAACGCTCAATTTTCGCGCCTTCAATTACTGAAGAATTGTCTTTGTACGCAACCACCGTGCCAGCAGGGCTTTTTTCGTGGGTGTCGCGTATCATGCGAAACAGCGATTTTTCTTGTTTTTCGCCATCTAAAATGAAGTCGGCATTGAAGATTTTGTGGCGACAGTGTTCTGAGTTGGCTTGGGCAAACATCATCAATTCCACATCGTTGGGATTGCGATTAAGTGCTTGATAGTTTTCTAATAAATAATCCACTTCATCAGGCGACAATGCTAAGCCTAATTCGCTGTTGGCTGCCAACAACGCCTCTTTGCCCTTGCCGAGCAAATCTACTGTGCCAAAAGTTTGTGCTTCTTGATGGCTGAATAATAAATTTGCCACAGCAAAATCAGGCAAAACTGACTCGGTCATGCGGTCGTGCAATAAAGCTGCCCATTGCTGTTTTTGTTCTGCCGACAAGTTGCCGCGTAAAAACACCGCCATACCGCGTTCAATGCGGCGAACCGCGTCAAAACCGCAATTGTGGGCGATGTCAGTGGCTTTTGATGCCCAAGGCGAAATTGTGCCGATGCGTGGCGTGATTAAAAATAAGTGTGTGTTTTCAGTTGCTTGTGGCGTGGCAACGCGTTCAGCGTCTAATAATGCCAGCAATTTGGTTTGGGTTTCAGAACTTAATTCGGCATCACTTTCTACGAAATACCAAAATTCGCTGCTCAATTCAACAGCAGGCAAAGCCAAGGCAGCGGCTTTTTGCAACAGTTTTTCAACGCGAAAAGGCGACAGTGCAGACGCACCGCGTAAGGCTAAAACGACAGACATGGTGTGCTTTCCAAAAAAGTGGGTTGGAGAAATAGCAAGTGGCGTTGGAAATCATTATTTGGGTTTCAATGTTTAATAATGCATTGATTTTCAATAATGATTTTTAACTTTAAGTTTTATTCGGTCTACCAAAAAGCCGACTGTTTTGTGTTGCTTGGTCGGTGTTTTGTTTCGCTTCATCGGCGCGGTTTTCGTTTTGATGAATCGGGTTTAGACTGAAAATAACGAGCGTGGCATTTTATCACTTTTTCTTTTTCAAATAAATTGCTTTTGCCATGTGCTTGCTGGAATATTTGGCTCAAGATGCCGTCTGCAGCTTGCGCACGTTGGGCGAGTGAATAGATTTACCTTGTTTTAATAAGGTTTTGAAAATGAAAAATATGCCGACATGGAATTTCTTGTGTGAAAATGCTTGAAAAAAGTGTGGCTGACACAATTTAGGGCAGCAAACTTGTGAAAGTAGGAAATGAAAATGACAACAGACACTCAAGAAGATAAAAAAATAGATGATAAGAACGCATTGGCGGTGTTGCCTTTGCGTGATGTGGTGGTGTATCCGAATATGGTGTTGCCGCTGTTTGTGGGACGCGAAAAGTCAATTGCTGCCTTGGATTTTGCGATGGAAAACGACCAGCCCGTTTTCTTGTTGGCACAAAAAAATGGCAATCAAGAAGAGCCAACGGTTAAAGATTTGTACTCGGTGGGAACGATTGCGAATGTGTTGCAGGTGTTGAAGCTGCCTGATGGCACGATTAAGGTGTTGGTGGAAGGTGTGGCGCGCGCAAAAGCGGTTAGTGTGTTGGAAAATGGCACGTATTTTTATGCGCAAACAGAATTATTGCATGAAGTGGTGCGCGATGACTCCAGCGACAACTTTTTTGCAGAACAGTTTGTGCGTGTTAAAAGTGAGGCTTTGCGTCGCATGGTTTTGGAGCGATTTGAGCAGTTTGCCAAACACAATAAGCGTATTCCAAATGAAGTGTTGGCGAGCATCAGTTCGATTGAAGACGATGCGCGTTTAAGCGATACGATGGTGGCGCATTTGCAGCTGAAACTGGATTTGCGTCAGGCATTTTTGGAAGAAGTGGGCGTGATAGAACGCTTGGAAATGTTGCTGAAACAGTTGGAAAATGAATTAGACATTTTGCAAGTGGATAAGCGCATTCGTGGTCGTGTGAAACGTCAAATGGAAAAATCGCATCGTGAACATTATCTGCACGAGCAAATGCGCGCGATTCAAAAAGAGTTGGGTGAAGAAGGCGAAGCGGGCGAAAACGATGCTTTAGAAGCCAAAATCAAAGCGGCTGGCATGAGCAAAGAAGCTGAAGAAAAGGCTTTGAGCGAACTGAAAAAGTTGAAAATGATGTCGTCTATGTCGTCAGAAGCCACAGTTATTCGCAATTATTTGGATACTTTGCTGGAAATGCCGTGGAAGAAAAAGACGCGTGTGAGCAAAGACATCGCCAAAGCAGATTTGGTATTGAATGCCGACCATTATGGTTTGGAAAAAGTCAAAGAGCGCATTTTAGAATATTTGGCAGTGCAAAAACGCAGTGACAAACTCAAAGGCCCGATTTTGTGTTTGGTTGGACCACCAGGTGTGGGCAAAACGTCTTTGGCGGAATCGATTGCGCGTGCGACTGGGCGCAAATATGTGCGCATGGCTTTGGGCGGTATGCATGATGAAAGCGAAATTCGCGGACATCGCCGCACTTACATCGGTTCAATGCCCGGCAAAATCGTGCAAAGCATGATTAAAGCGGGCGTGAAAAATCCTTTGTTTTTGTTGGATGAAATCGATAAGTTGGGACACGACCATCGTGGCGACCCAGCTGCGGCTTTGTTGGAAGTGTTGGACCCAGAACAAAACAATGCGTTTGCTGACCATTATGTGGAAGTGGATTACGATTTGAGCGATGTTTTGTTTGTGGCAACATCAAATAGCTACAATATTCCAACGCCATTGCTCGACCGCATGGAAATTATTCAGCTTTCAGGTTATACCGAAGATGAGAAAACCAACATCGCTTTGCAATATTTGGTGCCGAAACAAATGAAGCGCAATGGCGTAAAAGAAGGCGAATTGAAGATTGAAGAGTCGGCGATTCGCGACATTGTGCGTTATTACACGCGTGAAGCGGGCGTGCGTTCGCTTGACCGCGAAATCGCCAAAATTTGCCGCAAAGTGGTGATGGCGGTTTTGCTTAAAGAAGAAGCCGATAAAGGCAAAACGCGTAAAGCTAAGCCAAAAGCAGTGGTGGTGAGCAGCAAAAATGTGGGCGATTATTTGGGCGTGCGCCGTTTTGATTTTGGCGTTGCCGAAAGCGATAATCGCGTGGGACAGGTTACTGGTTTGGCGTGGACGGAAGTTGGCGGCGATTTGCTGACGATTGAAGCGGTTGCCTTGAAAGGCAAGGGCAATTTCGTGCGCACGGGCAAACTGGGTGATGTGATGCAAGAATCGATTTCGGCGGCGTGGAGCGTGGTGCGTTCGCGTGCTGAAGGTTTGGGCATCGCGCCTGACTTTTACGAGAAAAACGACATTCACATTCACGTTCCTGAAGGCGCAACGCCAAAAGACGGCCCAAGCGCGGGTATTGCCATGACTTTGGCGATGGTGTCGGCATTGACGAATATTCCTGTTCGTTCTGATGTTGCCATGACGGGCGAGATTACCTTGCGTGGCGAAGTGTTGGCGATTGGCGGTTTGAAAGAAAAATTGCTGGCGGCTTTGCGTGGCGGCATCAAACACGTTTTGATTCCACAAAGCAACGTCAAAGATTTGGAAGAAATTCCAGCCAACGTGAAAGAAGGTTTGACCATTCATCCAGTTAAATGGATTGATGAAGTGTTGGATTTGGGTTTGGAACGCCAGCCGCAACCTTATGTGCCGTCTGCAAATGAGGTTGCAGCTGATGTAAGCAATTTGGATAAAAAGTCAAGCACTAAAGCGCGTAAACATTAGTCTTTTGGTAAAGTGTTGCAAAAAGCGTGCAATTTTTGGTTAAAGCTGTGAAAAATCAATTATTGCGCGCCTTTTGCTTGACAGTCTGAATTTAGGCTTGCTATAAATGCGACAGATTCATATTTCCCCGATAACTCGGGGTTTTCCAACTCAAAACTGATAGAAAGGGACTTAATAATGAACAAGTCTGAATTGATTGATGCGATTGCACAAGAAGCTGAAATTTCAAAAGCAGCTGCTTCAAAAGCATTAGATGGCATGATTAACGCAGTAACCAACGCCCTGAAAAGTGGCGACACGGTAACTTTGGTTGGCTTCGGTACTTTCTATGTTGGCGAACGTGCTGAACGTCAAGGTCGCAACCCTAAAACTGGCGAACCTTTAACCATCGCAGCTGCGAAAACGCCTAAATTCCGTGCTGGTAAAGCATTGAAAGACGCTTTATAAGATTGAGTTGGCGCAAGCTAAAGTAAAAAAAGCAGACTATCTTTAGTCTGCTTTTTTGTGTTTGGAAGAAAGTGTGGTGCGGTGCATGATAAAACTGCAGACGGCATCGCGCGCTTTGGGCGACAAATCACATAAAATCAGTTAAAATTCCGCCTTTATTTTTGTTTTCTAAATTCAGTGGCACATTATGTTTGCAACAGTTGAAAAATATCGTACGCCAGCGAAAATCTTGCTGGGTTTAATCGGTTTAACCTTTGTCGGTTTTGGTGTTTCCGTTGCCGCGCCCGACACCGATTTCATCGTGAAAATCGGCGACCAACGCGTAACACAATCGGAAGTGCGCGATGCGGTGCAAAACGCGCAAGCGGCTGGTTCTAAAGAAAGCGAGCAAAGCCTGTTTAATTCTTTGGTGCAACGCGCTTACTTTTTGGAAGCCGCGCAGCAAATGGGCATCAGTGCGTCTTTGGAACAAATCAAAAAAGTGATTGTGGACGACTCATCATTTCACGATGCCAACGGCAAATTCAGTCAAACCAAATTCAATGAATATTTGCAAGCACGCAATATGTCGGAAGACCAGTTTGTGGCGGAAGTGAGCCGTCAGTTTGAATTGCAAAATTTGATGAATTTGATGCAAGCGGGCGCGATTGTCAGCGATGCGCAACGCGACCAAATCGCGAATATTTTGTTGGCGGAGCGCGTGGTGCGTACTGCTGCGTTTGACGCGCGTGCGTTTATGTCGCAAGTGAAAAGCGATGATGCGGCGTTGAAAAAATATTATGACGCGCACAAAGACGATTTCACTTTGCCGCAAGCCGTGAAATTTCAATATGTGGCTTTGAGTGCCGAATCTTTGTTGGACAAGCAAACGGTTACTGAAGCGGAATTGAAAAAAGCGTTTGAAGACAGCCAGAAAAACGCGCAAGGTTCGCGCGAAGTGGCGCACATTATGTTCAATTTCACTGAAGCCGATAAGGCAAAAGTCAAAGCTGAAGCGGAAAAAGTGTTGGTACAAGCCAAAGCCAAACCGAATGATTTCGCGGCTTTAGCCAAACAATATTCGCAAGACAGCGCCAGTGCAACCGCAGGCGGCAGCTTGGGTTCAATCACTAAAGGCGGCGGTTTGCCAGCAAGTTTTGAAACCGCGGCATTTGCTTTGAAGGCTGGCGAAATCAGCCAGTTGGTGGAAACGCCTTCAGCTTTTCACATTATTCGTGTGAACAAAATCCAAGACGCGGCGAACTTTGAACAAATGAAAGCCGATTTGGAAAAGCAAGTGAAATTGCAAAAAGCGCAACAGGCTTTGGCACAAGCGCGTGAAGTGTTGGCAGAAGAAGCGTTTGCCACGCCAAACAGCTTGGACGGCGCGGCGAAAAAATTGGGTTTGAGCGTGCAAACGCAAAACGAATGGTTAAGCAAAGAAGCAGCGGAACAAAATAAAATGCCTGCTGAATTGGTAACGGCTTTGTTCAGCGATGAAGTGTTGAAGAAAAAACACAATTCAGAGCCGATTACGGTGAATGACCAAATTTGGGTGGTGCGTGCCAGCGAAGTGCGCGAGAAAACTGTTCAAAGTTTTGAAGCGGTAAAAGAGCAAGTTAAAGGCGCGTATATTGCCGAAGAAGCGAACAAATTGGCTTTGGCACAAGCGAAAAAAGCTTTGGCAGATTTGAACGCGGGCAAGGCTGCGGCTTTGTCTTGGTCGCCAAAAGAAACTTTGACGGTGGAACAAGCGCGTCGTAATTTGCCACCGCAAGCGTTCAGCGCCTTGTTGCGTGCGAAACCGAAAGACGGCAAAGCGGCTTATGCCTTGTTGGAAGGTTTGCCAGTTCCAGTGGTGGCGGCGGTTGATGAAGTGAAAATGGCGGAGGATGCGCAACAAAGTGTGAGCCAGTTGCGTCAGATGTTGAGCCAACGAAATGCCGATGTGGTGTTGAATCGTTTGTTGGCACACTTGCAGCAAACGGTTAAACAAAAACAAGGTATTCAAACTTTAGATAGCAATCAGCCAGCGGCGCAACATTAACGAGATGCCGTCTGCAGTTTCATCGCTGCAGACGGCATTTTTTATGGTTTGCAAGTGGGCGAGAATGCCCTAAAATATGCCATTTTTATAAAAATTGGCTTCATTAAAGGACGAAAAATGATGAATCGTGTGGCGGCGTTGCTGGCTGGGTCGTGGTTGGGTATGCAGGCGATGGGTTATGTGGTTGCGCCTGTGTTGTTTAGCCGTTTGGAACGCTTGGAAGCAGGCTATATTGCAGGCGTGGTGTTTGCCGTGAACGCCTATTTTGGCTTGCTTGCTTGGGCTTTGGTGTATTGGGTTTTGCACCGAGAAGACGGTTATGTGTTCTACCGCAGCAGCAACCGCTTGATTAAACAAGGTGTGGGCGTGTTGCTGGTGTTGTTGGCAATCAATCAATTTTTGATTACGCCCGTGATTGAAGCGCACAAAAATCAGCTGGATTATTGGTTGCTGAACCTAATCGGCGGCAGCTTCGCCGCATGGCATGGTGCATCAAGCATTGTTTACTTATTGAGCAGCGTGCTGGGTTTGGTGTTGCTGTTGCGTTTATTGAACTTGAAAACACATTGATTGTGTTAATGTGAAAACAAAATGCCGTCTGCGACTGAAAGGAATTTCAGTTGCAGACGGCATCTTTTATGAATGCGCTGTTCTAGAAATGTAAACGCATGCCGAAATGATAATTGCGACCTGGAGCGGCAGCGGCGTTGATGTAGGCAATGCCATCGCCGCTTTTCAAACCTTGATTGCGTTCGGCAATGTCTGCCACATTCCAGTAACGTTTATTGAATAGATTATTCACGCCAAAATTTATTTCTACGCGTTTATTGGGTTGCCAGTAAGCCGCTAAATCCACCGCACCATAACCTGGGACAGGGAAATAATCCGCTCCTTTGCGGCTTTTCGTTTGCTTTTTAGCAAAACGCAAGTGCGAAGAGATGCCCCAACGTTCGCTTTCGTAAGCAAAACCGACATTGCCGTGCAGCGGATAATCGCCCACTGCCAGCGTATCAAATGCTTGTGGATTCATCACAGAAGTCGCACGTTTGGCATTCACATTCGCCAGTGAGCCAAGAAGTTTCCAGTTTTGGGTCATGCTCCATTTAAACGCCGCTTCCCAACCTTGTGAAACCACCGTGTCGCCGTTGATGTAAGTGATTTCGGTGCAAACGTTGTTGCCAAAACATTTTTTGGGGTCAGCCAAACTGAAATAAGAGGTTGAACGCGCATCGATGAAATTGTGATAACGGCTGCGGAACAAACTCAATGAAGCATCAAGGTTGGCACTTTGATAGCGTAAACTAGCTTCAATATTGTTCGAGTGTTCAGGTTTTAGGTCGGAATTGGGCAAATAGTGCAAATAGCTGCCCACTGTACAACCTTCTATTTTTTGACCGCCACAAAAATCTTCCGATGGAACATACAAACCAGAGCCTGCGCCAGTCATGTGAAAATCTGGCGTACGATAGCCACGGCGATAAGCCAAAGAAGCGCGCCAGTGTTTGAAAAATGGAACGCTCAAACCGATAGACGGCAACCAGAAGCTGTTGCGTGTGTTGTTGAATGTTGGTTGAACGGCGGTTCCCGAATTTCTCAAACGTGTGCTGTAGATTTCGTCGGGTTCAAATTGGGTGCGTTCGGTTTCGTGGCGTAAACCCAAGCCCAAAGTGATGCCGTTGCCAAATGTGGTTTGGCTTTGCAGATATTGAGCGAAAATGCTGCGTTCGGTATTGGGAAATTGTCTGCCCAAAGTGGTTCTGCTGATGCCGTATTGTTCATTTGTGATGGTTGAATGCAATAAACGCTCGCTGCGGTTGTTGCGGTATTCTACGCCTGCAGTTAAATCATGATTGACGCTGCCTGTTTGCAACAGCGTATGCGCGTCGGCTTTGATGCCGTGTATGCGTTGCTGATAGCGATTGCGGTCTTGAATATTGCCGCTAAATCGGTGTATCAGGTCAAACATTTGCTGGGCATCGGTGTTGTCGTGGGTACGCAAATTTTGATGATAAAGCTGCACGCCCAAATCCAAATTATCGGTCGGAAAATAGCGATAGCCTAAAGTGTAACGGCGGCGTGTGATGTCATCGTGATGCTGTTTTTGGTATTTGTCATTTTCTTGCGTTTCAGAGCGACGTGTGAACTGCTCAATGGAAACGTCGGCATGATGGCGTTCGGCGCGCCATTGTCCTTTAATCAACACATTGTTTTGCTTGCTTTTCTGTGAACCAAACCACGAATTGTCTACCACGCGGTCGTGTTGCTTATAAATGGTGTTGTCGATTTCGGGTGTGTCGCTTAATTTGCGGTGCGTCAGCATGATTAAACCCGATAAGTCGCCTGTTTGACCTGCGGCAGTAGCTGTGATGCCGTGGCTGCGATAGAGGCTGCGATAGCCATATTTGAGACCGAAATAGTGATTTTTGTCGTCTTTTAAGAAATCGCTTGGCGAATAAGTTTGCATATTCACCGAGCCCGCCAACGCGCCATCGCCTTGTGCTGTGCCATTGCCACCTTTGAAAATATTGACGGTTTTTAAGGTGTCAAATTCCACGGTGTCGCGACTGCTGCGTGGACGCGGTAAGCCGTCTGCACTTTGGCTTGCCGCACCGAATGCCGTTCCTGTGTATTGAATGGCAGTGGGTAGGGGAATGCCGTCTAAATTCATTTGAATGGCATTGCTTTGCATTTCGGTGCCGATGCCACGAATCACGAAGTTATTGTTACCAAAGCGCTTATTGTCTGTTCCCATGTCCACGCCAGGTTCGTAGGTGGTCAAATCTTCAATATTTTGCGCGCCTGCACGGACGAGTTCTTTTGCGCTGATGGTGGCAACATTTTCAGGGACAACCGCTTTCACCAACACGGTGTCCAAAGTTTTCTTGGCAAGCGCCGTATTTTTATCTGTTTTTTCTGTGTCGGCAGTTGGCGCATCAGCAGCATAGGCTGTGCCACTCAAACCCATAATCAGAGCTTGAGCGATGATGCTGAGTGAAAAATGACGTGGCATAAATAAACTCCTCTGTTTACTGAAAGAGAATAATTATCTTTTAACTATTATAATGATGTCAAGATTAGTAAATAAATGTCAGTAAAAATTAACCGAAAATATGAATATCAGATATTTGATTTTTAATAAGTTATTTATCTAATTGAATAAATGATAGAAAAATATTTTTGGCGAGAGTGTGTGAGTGTGTGGAAACGATTTGAGAAAATTTATGTGAAGATGGTTTTGCGTATTTTAACGATTTTAGGTGCGAATAATTGAATAGAAATGCTGGTGTGTTTGAATGGATTAGCTAAAACGCATTGATTTTGCTAATGTAAAAACAAAATGCCGTCTGCGACTGAAAGGAGTTTCAGTTGCAGACGGCATCGTTTTATGAATACGTTTTAAATTGAATAGCTTAAATCGCTTTGGCGCGTTGTCCGAAATACACAAATCCAAGTACGCCGAACACAATCATCGGCACGCTCAACCATTGTCCCATAGACAAGCCTAAAGTGAGTAAACCCAAATGTCCGTCGGGTTGGCGGAAGTATTCAGCGATGAAGCGGAACACGCCATAGCCTGCCAAAAACAGCATGGCAACTTGTCCTTCTGGACGCGTTTTTTTGGAAAACAGCCACACAATCACAAATAAACACAAGCCTTCTAATGCGACTTGGTAGAGTTGCGAAGGGTGGCGCGGCAATGCGCCGTATTGTGCCAACCAGTTTGCCCATTCGGGATTTTGGGCGGCGAGTGCTTGGTCTTCGTGTGCGGCTTGTGGAAAACCCATTGCCCACCAGCCGTCAGGGCGCGTGATGCGTCCCCAAAGTTCGCCATTGACGAAGTTTGCCAAACGTCCAAACGCCAAACCCAGTGGCACGAGCGGTGCGACAAAATCCATGCTTTGCCAAAAGCGAATGCCGTGTTTGCGTGAGAATAAATAAGTGGCGAGCAACACGCCTAAAAAGCCGCCGTGAAACGACATGCCGCCTTCCCACACTTTAATGATGTCGGCTGGGTGGGCGAGGTAGTAATCCAAATTATAAAAGGCAACAAAACCAAGGCGACCGCCCAAAATCACGCCCAAAATGCCCCAAGTGAGAAAGTTGTCGAGCATTTCTTCAGTGAAAACGGTGTTGCCCTGACGGATGCGGCGTTTGCCCAACCACAGAAACATCAAAAAACCAGCGATGTAGCTCAGTGCATACCAGCGTATCGCCAAAGGGCCGATGCTCAATGCAATCGGGTCAAACTGGGGATGTAGCATCATGATGAGTGTCTCAAAATCAAAAAAATAAAAAACGCAGCCAAACTGCCCGACTTCTTTCAGTCGCAGACGGCATTATACACGCTTTGTGCCCGATTTTTGCCTTGCAATTTGCGCTAAATCAGCGAATTTAAGCGATTTTGTGATATGATTGCCCGATTTTAATTGTTCACGAGAAACCAGCATGTCAACTTTGCAAAACGATGTTTTTTTACGCGCCTTATTGAAAGAACCCGTGCCGTACACGCCGATTTGGATGATGCGTCAAGCAGGGCGTTATTTGCCTGAATACCGTGCCACGCGTGCCAAAGCAGGCAGTTTTTTGGATTTGTGTAAAAACACCGAATTGGCAACCGAAGTAACGATTCAACCTTTAGAACGCTTTGATTTGGACGCGGCGATTTTGTTTTCCGACATTTTGACCGTGCCAGATGCCATGGGTTTGGGTTTGTATTTTGCCGAAGGCGAAGGCCCGAAATTTGAACGCGCTTTGCAACACGAAAACGACATCGCCAAACTCGCCGTGCCTGATATGTGCCGTCTGCAGTATGTGTTTGATGCGGTTTCGTCGATTCGTAAGGCATTGAATGGACGCGTGCCGCTGATTGGTTTTTCGGGCAGCCCGTTTACCTTGGCGTGTTATATGGTGGAAGGTGGCAGCAGCAAAGAGTTTCGCACCATCAAAACCATGATGTATTCGCGCCCTGATTTGTTGCACAAAATTTTGGACGTGAACGCCCAAGCGGTTACGCAATATTTGAATGCACAAATTGACGCGGGTGCGCAGGTGGTGCAGATTTTTGACACTTGGGGCGGTGCATTGAGCGATGCCGCTTTTGCCGAGTTCAGTTTGCGTTATATGCAGCAAATTGTGGCGGGTTTGAAACGCGAAAACGAAGGTCGCCGCGTGCCTGTGATTGTGTTTACCAAGGGCGGCGGTTTGTGGTTGGAAAAACTTGCCAGCATTGGTGCGGATGCGGTTGGTTTGGATTGGACGTGCAATATCGGCGAAGCACGCCAACGCGTTGGCGACAAAGTGGCGTTACAAGGCAATTTTGACCCGTTCGCCTTGTTCGGTACACTGCAAGCGATTGAAGCAGAAGTGGAACGCATTTTGGCTGCATACGGCACAGGCAGCGGTCATGTCTTCAATTTGGGACACGGCATCAATCAATTTGCCGACCCAGAACACGCCAAATTGCTGGTGAACTTGGTACACGAAAAATCGCGTAAATACCATTTATAAAACAATTATTTAGCAAATTTTGCCGTCTGCGACTGAAAGGAGTCCCTTTAGGGACAGTTACCTTCCATAAACTGCAGACGGCATTATCATATGAAAGCAAGCGAACCATGCAAACTTGGCAAACCTTTTTGGCAAACGAACGTGCCCAACCTTATTTTCAGCAGATTTTGGCACATATTCAAACCGAGCAAGCACAAGGCATGGCGGTTTATCCCAGCGATGAACAGCGTTTTCGTGCGTTTGAATTATGCGATTTGGCGGCGGCGAAAGTGGTGATTTTGGGGCAAGACCCGTATCACAGCGCAGGACAGGCACACGGTTTGGCGTTTTCCGTGCCTTATGGCATCGCGATTCCGCCGTCTTTGAAAAACATTTACAAAGAACTCGCCAGCGATTTGCCCGATTTCAATCCGCCGCAACACGGCAATTTAGAAGCGTGGGCAAAGCAGGGCGTGTTTTTGCTCAACACCATTTTGAGCGTGCGTGCTGGCGAAGCCCATTCACACGCCAACTTGGGTTGGGAAACCTTCACCGACCGCGTGATTCAAACCCTATCCGAACAAAACGAACATTTGGTCTTCATTTTGTGGGGCAAACCCGCCCAGCAAAAACGCCATTTGATTGACGCACAAAAGCATCTGATTTTAACCGCCGCCCACCCGTCTCCGCTGTCGGCATATCGCGGTTTTTTTGGCAGCAAACCGTTTTTACAAGCCAACGCTTATTTGTTGGCACACGGCAAAACGCCGATTGATTGGCAATTATGATGATTTTGTCATGAGCAAAGAAAGGGAGAAAAAATGCTGATGATTGTGCTTGGTTTGGGCTTCTTGCTTCTTTTGATTTTGATGGCTCAATCATCAGGTTTACCTAAAGGAATTGTGGTAAGCCCAGAAACGCACGCCAAAATCACAAGTAAAACAAATAGCCATGTTTATTTGCATTTGGGCGGCAAGCATCATGATTGTGCAGATTTAAAAGAATTGAATCGATATTTTCATCCAACAACAGGAGAATTTCAGTCGCCATTTGCTTACTCTTACATTGCTTATGGCGAATGGTTTGTGGGTTGGTTGAATCAAGTGTATGACTTGAACTTAAAATGCAAGGGCTTACGAGATGTAGGCTGGAATAATGAAGATGGCGATTGGATTTACAGCTGGCGCGTTTTTTGGGTGGAAGTGCCATATTATGATTTATGGAAAATAGATAAGTGCATAGATGAGAATATGCATCAGCAATATGAAAACTATGTTCAGCGAGCCGACCAGCATCGCTTAATCGGCGAGCCACAACGAGACATTGTGTGTGATGTGGCGTGCGAAGATAAATTGAATGTGATGTTGCAACAAGTTGCTCATCAGTGGTGGCATTATGCAGACAATAATGAAGCCAAATTCCGATATGAGTTAAAAAGGCAGGAAAAAATATTTAAAAAAACCAAATTACATAGAAGGCGGAGATAGATAAGTTCAATTGCCGTCTGCAGTTTGTGTACACTGCCCCTAAAGGGACTCCTTGTAGTCGCAGACGGCGTAGCACTTTCAAATCGTATTGACATTATTTCTCGGTTTTAACCAAAACGTACACGCCTGAAAATTCGGCAACTTTTTGATTTTCGGA
>JAUNMN010000044.1:8811-10455 GCA_030531795.1 Neisseria sp. | reverse complement strand
TCGGTGTTATCAAACGCTTTTTCTAAATACACTTCCGAGCAACTGCCTTGAAAACAAGGGCAACCAAGGGCGTTGAGTTCGGCGATGATTTTGTCGCGCGTCCAGCCAGCTTGTAGTTTTTCGGGGCGAACGAAGGCGTAAAATTTGTACTGCGCGTGTTGGCAATATTCGGGAATGTGTTGCAGGCGAATGGCGGCGAATTTGCCCAAAACGCGCTCGAGTTGGGCGGCGTTGGCTTGGCGTTTGGCTGTCCAGTCTGCCATTTTTTTGAGTTGCAAACGCCCAATTGCCGCCTGCATTTCGGTCATGCGCCAATTAGTGCCGAAACTTTCGTGCAACCAGCGAAAACCTGCTGGGTGTTGGCGTTCGTAAACCGCTTCGTAGCTTTTGCCGTGGTCTTTGTATGCCCACATTTTGCGCCAAAAGTCGGGATGGTCGGTTGTTACCATTCCGCCTTCGCCGCCTGTGGTCATGATTTTGTCTTGGCAAAACGACCAAGCGGCGATGTGTCCGATTAAACCTACTGATTTTTCTCGGTATTTTGCACCGTGTGCTTGAGCGCAATCTTCAATCACCCATAAACCAAACTCGTTCGCCAAATCCATAATCGCGTCCATTTCGGCAGGCATTCCGCCCAAATGCACTACAATAATCGCCCGCGTTTTGTCGCTCAATACAGCGCGTATGCTGTCGGCGGTGATATTTTGGCTGTTCAAATCCACATCGGCGAACACGGGTTTTGCCCCTGCGGTAACGATGGCGGAAGCGGAGGCGAGAAAGGTGCGCGAGGTAACGACCACTTCATCTCCTGTGCCCACATCAATCGCTTTGAGTGCCAAATCCAGAGCCAGCGTGCCATTGCCCACCGCAATCGCGTATTGCGTGCCACACCAAGCGGCAAATTCGCGTTCAAATTCGCGGCATTCCGTGCCTGTCCAGTAATTGACTTGGTTGGACAACAACACGCGGCTAACCGCATCGGCTTCTTCTTGAGTAAACGATGGCCAAGGGGCGAGAGAAGTATTTAACATGATGATTTCTTTTTGATTTATTTTATTTGTTAATGGGTTTGGCAGGCACACCAACCAGCGTGATGCCGTCTGCAGTGTCGTTCAACACCACCGCACCTGCACCGATAATATTGTTTTGCTCGATGTTGATGCCTTGACGCGTTAGCGAACCGATGCCCAGCCACGAACATTCGCCCACGCGGCAAGTGCCAGCCAAATGGGCTTTTGGGCTGAGATGCACACCATCGGCAAGGTGGCAATCGTGTTCCACGCCAGCGGCGGTGTTGATGATGCAGGCGTTGCCCACTGATGCCGCCGCTTGAATGACGGCGTTTGCCAACACCACATTTGCCGCACCGATTTGGGCAAACGGGCTAATCACAGCGCTGGGGTGGACAATGTTTGGCTGGCTAAAACCCAAATCGCTCAAACGCTTAAACCATTGTAAACGCACACGATTATTGCCGATGGCGATGGCGGTTTCGTATTCATCGGGCAAAATGTGTGTACCGATTAAATCGGTTTTGCCGATGATTTTGTAGCCAAATAAATCACCCGTGCCGTCTGCGGCGTCGTCCAGCAAGATGATTTCTGTCCATTTTTGCATCAAAACCGCACAATCCAACACCACTTT
>JAUNMN010000044.1:6206-8711 GCA_030531795.1 Neisseria sp. | reverse complement strand
GTGATACCTGGTTTCATTTCATGGCGGCGAAATTGTGCAGGCGAGTAGAGCGGCAAATATTCCATCAGCAAGGGGCGCGGGCCGACCAAACTCATGTCGCCTTTGAACACATTCCACAATTCGGGCAACTCGTCCAAACTGGTGGCGCGTAATTTTTTGCCGAATGCAGTTAGGCGTTCGCTGTCGGGCAAGGGCGTGCCGTCTGCAGTGTATGCGTCTTTCATGGTGCGAAATTTGTACATCACAAACGGTTTGCCGTGTAAACCTGGGCGGGTTTGTTTGAACAAAACGGGCGAACCCAAATTTTTGCGAATCAGGTAAACCAACACAAGCAGCACGGGGCTAAACGCCAACAGCAAGCTGGTGGAAACGAGCAAGTCAAACAGGCGTTTGCAGACGGCATTCATTTGATTTTCCTTGTTTTTCTTTTGTGTTTACGCGTTATTTTCACAAGTTGTTGCAATGGATTTTGTGGCATTTTTGCCAAATCATGTTTACGCAAACGCGTTTATTGTTGCACCACGCGTTCAATCAAATCCACGATTTTCGGATAAGAGATGCGGCGGTCAAACTGTTCTCGAATATTCGGATTGAGCGTGTTCTCTGAATTTTTATCCGTTTGTTTTAACAGTAATTTTATCGCTTTAATGCAACTGGCGACATTGCCCGATTGATAATGTTGATGCGGCAACTGGGCGATTAAATCGCGTGCTTCAGCATTGCTTTGGCTGTTTAAAATCGGTTTGCTGAGCAATAAATAATCCGACAATTTGTTGGTGATGCTTTGCGGCGCGTGGCGATGAATCGCGTTCACCGCAATATCGCAGGATTTTGCCAAACCCAACATTTCGGCGTAAGGCAAAAATCCATGCAAAATCAATGAGTCGTGATTGAGTGCTTGCAAACGCGTTTCGTCTTTGCCACCGCCAAAAACGTGCAACTCAATCGCTTCGCCTTGTTCGGCAAGTTGTTTGACCGCTTGTGCCACGGTGTAAACATCGTAGCTGTGCGACAAAGTTCCCAAATAAAACAAACGTTTGATGCCGTCTGCAGTCCATTCGGGACGGCTGGGCTGAACGCGTTCAATTTGTTCGGCATCGGCGCCGATGTAAGCGACTAAAGTTCGCTCAGCAGGCAAAGGGGTGGCACGGGTGGCACGCGCCAAATAGCTTTGCGACACGGCAATCAGTGCGTCCGCGCCGCGATAGGCAAGGTCGGCTTTGCGCGAGTAGGGCAACAGTTGCGTAGGCAATTTTTGCACCAAAGGCAACACCGCTGAAAACGATTCTGGCCATACATCTTGCACGTCCACAATCAGCTTAAATCCCAAGCGTTTTTTGTAATCCGCCAGCAAAATATTGCTGGTAATCAAAGGGTAAGCCGAATAAACCACATCAAATTGTTTCGGCTGCCAAGTGATGATTTCGCGTTGCAAATTTTGCACAAAATGCTGATGGCTGCGAATGCGTTTGAAAGAAATATTGCGCTGATAGCCCGTTTCTTCCAACAAACGAATTTGCAGACGGCATTCGCCACTGGCACACGGTTCAATGCAGCGGCGAAAGGTTTTGTCGTGATGGCGAAAATGGCTGGTGTAGAGTGTAACCCTATGTTTTTCTGATAATAATTGTGCCAAATACAAAAAACGATTGAAATACGCTTCATCGGGCAGCGAACAAAACGGAGCAATAATCGCGATATTCATGGTTTTTCCAGTATGTGCAAAAGTTTAATGGGATTTTGTGTGCGTATTTTTTTATGTTTATCAATGGTTTATTTTTGTTTTGCCAGCGCATACGCCGACAGCGTGGTACGGTAAATTTCATCGTCATTACACAAACGCAAAACGCGTTCACGCAAAGCCGAACCGTATTGCGTACGCAATTTTGGATTGCGTGCCAGTTCGGCAATGGCGGCAACAAAGTTGGCATCGTCATAAAGCGCGATGCAGCGACCTGTTTCGCCGTCCACCACCATTTCACGTATGCCAGCGACATCGTAGCTGACCACCGCGGTTTGAAACAAACCTGCTTCCAAAATATTGTTGCCCACTCCAGCACCCATATCGCCTTGGCAATCTAAAGTATTGATTAAAATATCTGTTTTTCTGAAAAAATCAGGCAAATCGCGTACCGCACCCAAAAATTCTACATATTTATCTATGCCCAAATCGTGTGCTTGCTGTTGCAAGTTTGGCAGTTCTTCGCCTGTGCCTGCGATGTGCAAAAACACGTTCAAACCCTGTTCACGCAAGGTTTTGAGCATGGGCAAGGTGCGATGCACGGCGCGGATTTTGTCCAAACGCGATAATGTGCCTAATTGAATGTGTTCGCGTGCGCTTTTGGCGGCACTGCCGTCTGCACTGGCAAGCGCGTTGTAGGTGTAGGCGATGCATTCGCGCGGAAAACCGTGGCGGATGAGCTTGTCTTGTTCGTGTTGGCAGTTGGCGATGATGTACACACCCAAATATTTGAATAATTTGCTGATTTTTGGGTAAGTTGGGGC
>JAUNMN010000044.1:0-6106 GCA_030531795.1 Neisseria sp. | reverse complement strand
CCATCGCTGGACGCTAAATGCACGCGATGACCGCGGCGAACAAGGAGTTTGCCTAAACGCAAAGTGGCGGTTTCGGTGCCACCCAAACCGCTCATGGATGTGGCGAGTAAGATGTTCATGGTGTTGTTCAGTGCAGACGGCATGGTTTAGTTTTTTAATTTTTGTTGCACAAACTGCTTCAATTTCAATAAGTCCAAACGATAAAGGTAAGCCAAAACGCCCAAGCTAGCGAGCCAAAATAGGGCGAAATAGGGGTAGTTTTGTGGGCTGCCCAAATGGGTGTAGGCAAGCGACACCGCCACGGCGACAAGCGTGCTGCCGTATGCCAAAGGGCGTGAAAACGCTTGCCACAAGCGTATCGATGCTTCGGTTTTGAGTGCGAAAAACAGCCAAAACGAGCAAGCAGTGGCAATGGCTGCGCCGTGTGCTTGGTAGACAGGAATCAGCCAGTAACACAGCAACACATTGCACAGCATCGCCGCCAGCGAAATCAGCGCGGCAAGTTTGGTTTGGCGGCTGACATTGATGCCGATGCCGCTGACTTCGCTCAATGTGTAAAGCAGTGGGAACAAAATTACCGATAAAACAAGGTATTGCACATCGGCGTATTGCGTGGGCAACAGCCAAGTCAATACAGGCGATGCCAAGCCAACGATGCACAAAATCGCCAGCACCAAACCGAGCAGCAGGCGAAAAATGTGATGAACGGGAGCTAAATCTCTGTTTTCATTGACCCAACGGAATAAAGTCGGCGCCCAAACCGTAGAAAAAATGCTTTGCACGATAAACGCCAACGCCCCGAAATTCGCCGCCATTGCGTACACGCCCACCGCTTCCAAGTTGGCAAATTGTTTGAGCAAGAGGCGGTCGGCGGACACCAAACCCCAGTATGCCAAACCGCTTAATGCCAGCGGCATTCCGTAACGCAGGTTTTGCTGCAATAAAGTGGGTTCAAACGGCGCACGACAAGCGGCAAACAAGGCGGAACGCGTTTGCCAAGCCAACAGCAAAACCGTTGCACTCTGCGCTAAAGCGTATGCCCAAGTCAGCGCTTGGGTGTCGCGTTGGGCGTTGGGCAACAGCGTGGCGGCGGCAACCGCCAGCAACAGCCACAATTTCGGTGCAAGTTGGCTGAACGAAAACGCCCACGCCCGCTCTTGCATCCGCAAAATGATGGACAAATAACGCGTGAACACTAAGGCAGCACAAAACAGCAGGGCGATGATGCCCAGCGTGCCGTCTGCAGTTTCAAAAATCGCGTTGGCAAACCATGTGGCTTGTGTCGCCAGAGCCAAAGCAATCAGCAAAAGCAAGCCAAACGGCACGATTAACACGCTTTTGAGCAGGCTAGCGGTGTTTTTCTGGGCGTGAAATTCGCGGATGTAGGCTTGGTCTAAACCCAAACCAAGTGCGATTAAAATCAGCGAAGCAGCGGTTTGCAAGAGGGCGATGCGACCGATGTCGGCGCTGCTGAAAAACCACGAAATCAGTGGCAAAGTCAGCACGCCCAAAGCGGCGCTGCCAATCGGCCCGAGCGCGAAACCTGCAATTTTTCGGATGTTCACTTACGCTGCCGCCTGCACTGCTTGTGCCAACGCCGCTGCTATCGTTTGCACTTGTTCGCGCGTCAAATAGGGGTGCATCGGCAAACTCAATACTTCCTGCGCCACTTTGTCGCCAATCGGCAAAGCCACATTGGAAGCCACAGCTGGCTGTTTGTTCAAAGGAATCGGATAATGCACGGCGGTTGGAATACCTTGTTTTTTCAACTCATTTTGCACCGCATCGCGATTTTTGACGCGTATGGTGTATTGCGCAAAAACGCTTTGATTGTGTGCTTCAATTTTGGGAGCGGCAATGCCGATTTTGGCTAATTCTGCAGCATACCATGTGGCAACTTGCTGTCTTTGTGCCACTTCTTCATCAAAAATCGCCAATTTAGGCAATAAAATGGCGGCTTGCAAAGTATCCAAGCGGCTGTTGATGCCCACGCGAATATGATGATAACGCTTGTCTTGCCCGTGTCGCGCGATTTGGCGCATCACCGTTGCCAGCGTTTCATCATTGGTAAAAATCGCGCCGCCATCGCCATAACAACCCAAAGGTTTGCTCGGGAAAAAAGAAGTGCAAGCGATAGTAGACAAATTGCCCGATTGTTTGCCGTGATAAGTTGCACCAAAACTTTGCGCTGCGTCCTCAATCACGGCAATGCCATGCCGCGCGGCAATGGCGTTAATTGCATTAAAATCAGCACATTGTCCATACAAAGAAACGGGAATAATCGCCTTGGTTTTCGGCGTAATCGCCGCTTCCAACAAAGCAGGGTCAAGCAAATAAGTCGCTTCGTCTATGTCCACATAAACGGGTTTTGCACCCAGCAGGGCAACGGTTTCGGCAGTGGCGATGTAGGTGAACCCAGGGGTGATGACTTCATCGCCCGCACCCACACCCAAAGCCATCAGCGCGATTTGTAAAGCGTCTGTGCCATTGGCGCAAGTGATGCAGTATTTTGCGCCTGTGTAGGCAGCAAGTTCTTGTTCTAATTGAGCAACTTCAGGGCCTAAAATGTATTGTCCGTGTGCCAACACTTTTTGAATATTGGCATCGATTTGGCTTTTCAAACGCGCTTGTTGGGCGGATAAGTCAATGAATTGCATGGTTTTCTCGTTTAACGATGCCGTCTGCGTTTGTGTTTTGCAGACGGCATATATTGTTTATTCGGCGATTTTGGATAAGACGCTGTTTTGCAAACGATAAATCGCACCTGTGTGGGGGCATTTTGTTTCGCCATTGCCTGTCAGTGGCAAGTCTAATTGTTCGCCAAACTCGCTCATCCAGCCGATTTGTTTGGCTGGCACGCCTACCATCAACGCGTAATCAGGTACATCTTTGTTCACCACTGCGCCTGCGCCGATGAAGGCAAATCGCCCGATGGTAATGCCGCAGACGATGGTGCAATTCGCACCCAAAGTTGCCCCCGTTTTGACCAGCGTGTCGCGGTATTCGCTTTTGCGTTCAATCAGCGAGCGCGGATTGTAGACGTTGGTAAACACCATGCTCGGGCCGCAAAACACGCCGTTTTCCAGCGTAACATTGTCGTAAACCGACACATTATTTTGGATTTTGCAGTCGTCTCCGATGATGACGCGGTTGCCGACAAACACGTTTTGTCCGAGCGAACAGTTTTTGCCGATTTTGGCTTGGGCACAAATGTGAACAAAATGCCACACGCGACTGCCAGCACCGATTTGTGCGCCTGCGTCTATTATGGCGGAAGGATGTGCGGTGTAATTCATCATATTGATTTTATATGGTTATTTTTAAATTTTGTGCCGTCTGCAGTATCGGGCGAACACACAGGTTCGCCCCTACATTTTAGTAAACCAAAGGCAGTGAAACCGTTTTATTGTCGCGTGCCGACAAATAGGCGGCGATGAGCAATTCCAGCGATTTCAAACCTTCGCGCCCATCGGTAATCGGTTCGGCTTTGCCGCGCATCACATCAATCACATTTTGGTAATACAAAGGGTGTCCAAAGCCATAAACCGAAGTGGTTTCGTAGTTGGCGGTTTTGACTTGTTCATCGTAATCGCGTTCATCGGCAAACTGCCATTGTTGAATTTCGTTCACCGCCACGCCGCCGATGCGTACTGTGCCTGTTTCGCCCAAAATGGTGATTGAACCTTCCAAATTTTTCGGGTAAGTACACATCGTAACCGCCATCGAACCCAAAGCACCGTTGCGCCAACGCACGTTCAACACGCCTGTGTCTTCGGTTTCAATGTCGCGATGGGTGCTAATCATCGCCTGCACATCTTGCACAGGGCCAATCAGCCATTCCATCAAATCCACATAATGACTTGCCTGATTCATAAACGCACCGCCGTCAAATTCCCAAGTGCCACGCCAACCGTTGCCTTGGTCGTAATACGCTTGTGGACGCGTCCAAAACACATTCAAATGCACCATCGCAATTTTGCCAAAACGCTTTTCGTCTACCGCGCGTTTTAAGAGTTGCAAAGTCGCGTTCAAACGATTTTGTTTCACAATAAACAAACGTTTGCCTGCTTTGTCGGCGGCTTTCACCATGCGTTCGCCGTCGTGTAAACGCGTTGCCATCGGCTTTTCGCTCACCACATGAAAACCTGCTTCCAATGCTTGCACCGCTTGTTCGGGGTGCAAACCTGATGGCGTGGTCAGCACCACAATATCGGCATCGCACTGCTCAAGCATTTGGCTATAAGACGCAAACGCTTTCGCCCCTGTTTTGTCTGCTGCCGCCTGCAGTGCCGCAGGGTCAATATCGCAGACGGCAACCAATTCGCAATCAGCATTCAGTGCCTCAAACGCACCAAAATGGTTGTTG
The DNA here is from genome assembly GCA_030531795.1 of Neisseria sp. GTDB lineage: Bacteria > Pseudomonadota > Gammaproteobacteria > Burkholderiales > Neisseriaceae > Neisseria. The sequence goes on along the minus strand of JAUNMN010000044.1, from coordinate 1,740 downwards.
GCAATGCGTCCGCAACCAACCAAAGCAAATTTGATTTTTCGGTTTTCAATCGTTTCAAACATGGTTTTTCCTTACGATGCCGTCTGCGCTTTTGCTTGAACTGCAGACGGCATGAGCTAGATTTACGCTTTGATAATGTGTTGCGCCGCGTCAAATTTGCCGCGCGTGTCCACAATCAAACGGGCGTGCTGACGCAATAAATCGTAGTCAAATTTATCGTGGTCGGTCGCCAAAATCACGCAATCAAAACGCGCCAAATTGTCGGCAGTGAACGCTTCGCTTTGCAGGTCAAAATGGTGTTCACGCATCACGGGGAACACGGGAACGTGCGGGTCGCAATACGCCACACTCGCGCCCAAATCGCGTAATTTTTCCATGATTTGTACCGATGGACTTTCGCGCATATCGTCCACATTTTTCTTGTAAGCAATGCCCAAAACCAAGATTTTGGCGTTTTTTAGCGACTTTTCGCGCTCGTTCAATGCCAAAACGGTTTTGTTCACCACATAATCGGGCATCGCCGAATTGACTTCGCCAGCCAACTCAATAAAACGCGTGTTCACGCCGTATTCGCGCGCCTTCCAAGTGAGGTAAAACGGGTCAATCGGAATGCAATGTCCGCCCAAACCAGGGCCAGGGTAATACGGCACAAAGCCAAATGGTTTGGTTGCCGCTGCTCGAATCACTTCGTGAATATCAATATTCATTTTATCGGCAACGATTTTCATCTCGTTCACCAAACCGATGTTCACGGCGCGATGAATGTTTTCCAGCAATTTGGTCAATTCCGCCGCTTTGGTTGAACTCACTGGCACAACTTCATCAATCGCTGCCTGATACAAAGCCACGCCTGCTTCTAAACAGGCGCTGGTGTGTCCGCCGATGACTTTCGGAATGGTGCGCGTTTCAAAGTTGGGATTACCAGGGTCTTCGCGTTCGGGCGAGTACACCAAAAACACGTTTTCGCCGACAATCAAACCGTTTTCTTGCATGCGCGGCAACAGTTCTTCTTCGGTTGTACCGGGGTAAGTAGTGGATTCCAAAGACAGAATTTGTCCTGCACGCAAATACGGTTTCACCGCATCGGTGGTGTTAATCACAAAACTGATGTCGGGTTCACGGTATTTATTGAGCGGCGTGGGGACGCACAAAATAATCGCGTCCACTTCGGCAATGCGTGAAAAATCGGTGGTTGCTTCAAAACCTGCAGTGCAGGCGGCAGCGATTTTTTCGGGCGCGATGTGTTCAATATAACTTTCGCCGCGATTGAGTTTGCTGGTTTTGTTTTCATCAATGTCCAAACCCAAAATGCGAAAACCCATTTCGCTGTAACGCAACATCAGCGGCAAGCCAACATAGCCCAAGCCAACAATGCCGATGACGGCGGATTTTTGCTGAATTTTTTCAATAAGCGTGTTTTTCATGCGTGTCGCCAGATGCTCAATGTAAACGGCGAATTTTACTCTTGTTGTATGCTTTTTAACAGCTTTTTTCATATGCCGATGAGAGAAAAAATGTGCGTGTTTGGTGTTGGCGTGTTATGTGTGAACGGTTAAATGTGCAGACGGCAAAAGGCGTGTAATACGGAGTTCAAAGGGGGAATAGTTTGAAGAGAAGGGAGTGAGTAAATTGAAGGCAATAAAAGAGCACCGAATCGGTGCTGAACATTTTATTTTACGATTTAATTTTGGCGCGGCGGACGGGGCTCGAACCCGCGACCCTCGGCGTGACAGGCCGATA
>JAUNMN010000043.1:7720-10762 GCA_030531795.1 Neisseria sp. | reverse complement strand
TCTGTGCCGTCTGCTTGTGCTTTGGCAAGCGACAAAAGTTGCTCTAATAAATGACGATTGCGCTGAATGCTCGCCTGCAAAGCGTTCACTTGTTCTTGCACATTCGGCGTTAAATCTTGCTGGGCAAGGCGTTCGGCTTGCACCGACAAAGCGGTGAACGGGCTGCGCATTTCGTGTGCCGCATCGGCGATAAAACGGCGTTGTTGCGCCAACAGCGTATCGGTTCGGCGCAGCAAATGGTTAATCGCTTGCACAAAACCGCCCACTTCGCTCGGCACGCCATCGGTCGCCAACGGCGATAAATCTTGGCTTTGACGCGTTTCCAACTCGGCAGACAATTCGCGCACGGGGCGCATGGTGCGTCGAATAATCCACCAAATCAGGCTACACATCAGCGGAATGAACACGATAAACGGCAAGCTGGCGTTCAAAGCCAGCGATTTGGCGGCTTGTTCGCGGTACTCGTTTGCCTGCATCACCACCACGCGCCCTCGCTCGCCATTACGCACGAAAATACGAAAACTTCGGTTATCTTCGTCAAAAACCGTGGAAAATCCATCTTTGATTTTGCTCGACAAAAACAGAAAATGTTCGTCTTGTTCGGAGCTGACTTCGGTTTGCACGAAAATCCGTTCTTCGTTTTCGTTGGGCGCAAACACAGGCGCAGCCTTGCTCGCGTCCACATAAGCGGAAATTTGACGCAAAGTTTGGTCTTGCACAGTTTTGCTGCTGCGGTAAACGTCGGCAAAAATCCATGCCCCCGTGGCACTCGCCGCCAGCAAGGCAATCACGGCAAGTGCCAAATTGATACGCCACTGCAAAGAATCGGGCAAGGCAAAACGCTTGTTTTGAGTGTGTTTAAAATCCATAAATGATTGAGTAATTGATTGATTTGCCGTCTGCACATCAAACGCAGACAGCATGATTTTTCGTTTCATGATTTGGTTTAGAATGTGCGTTAAAACACAAATCCAAAATGCAAAATGCAGACGGCATCACTGCCCTTTTGCCACCAACCAACCGACACCGCGCACATTTTGAATGTGTTCTTTGCCCACTTTTTTGCGAATGGCGTGTATCAAAAAATCCACCGCATTGCTTTCTACTTCTTCGCCCCAGCCGTAGATTTTGTCTTCCAAATCGCTGCGCGAGTGAATCGTCCCTGGTCGCAACATCAGGGCTTGCAAAATCGCAAATTCCTTATTGCTCAAATTCACGGTTTCGCCGCTGGCGTGGATTTGCACTTGATAATTCGCGGGGTTTAAAGTGAGTGCGCCATTGCTCAATAAAGGCTGGGCTTGTCCACCGTTACGACGCAACACAGCACGCATTCGCGCCAGCAATTCTGCCATGTCAAACGGTTTCACCAAATAATCGTCTGCGCCGCTGTCCAAACCCGACAAACGGCTGTCGATGTCGTCGCGCGCGGTTAAAATCAGCACAGGCACGCTGCTTTTTTCGCGACGCAAATCTTGCAACACCTGCAAACCGTCTTTTTTCGGCAAGCCCAAATCCAACAACATCAAATCGTAGTTCTGCGCCGCCACCGCCGTCAGCGCTTGGCTGCCATCGCTGACCCAGTCCACCGCGTAACCATTGTCTTTCAGGCTGGCTTCCACTGCCTGCGCAATCATGCTGTCGTCTTCCACCAATAACACACGCATTTTGTTTCCTTTTTGCCTTTTCGATTCAATCAACCGACAGTTTAAGTCAAAACAAACACTTTGGGCTATAATTCATGCCGTCTGCAACCAAAAGAAATCCCCCTTAACGAAACACAACTGCAGACGGCACAAGCAAACAAAACCGATTTGAGATTTTATGATAGCCATTATTATTGTTACCCACGAAAGCATAGGCGAAGCCTATCGCTCTTTGGCGGCACACTTTTTCAGCGAAACGCCCCCACACGTTCAGCTGCTTGGCGTTGCCCCACACGAAGACCATCAGCAAATCATCAGCAAAATTCAAGATAAAATTCAACAGCTTGAACAACATGATGGTGTGTTGGTTTTGTCGGACATTTTCGGCGCAACGCCGTGCAATGCCGCGCGGCAATTAGTGAGCGAAAACGTGTCCATGCTCACGGGTTTGAACGCACCGATGATGATTAAAGCGGTGCAATATTCGGGTGCGGCAAGCGATTTGAACGCGTTCACCGACACCGTAAAACAAGCGGCAATCAACGGCATTTTGGCAATTAGCCACGAATGTGCCGTGTGAACCGTTACACAAGCATAAAAACAAAAGCAAAACTCAAACGTAAAACAAAAGACAAAATAAGAGAAAATCATGCAAAAACAAGATATTGAAATCATCAACAAACTCGGTTTACACGCGCGTGCGTCCAGCAAATTTGTGCAGACGGCAGCGGCGTTTCAAAGCGAAGTTTGGGTGAGCAAAAACGATAAACGCGTCAATGGCAAAAGCATTATGGGTTTGATGATGCTTGCCGCCGCCAAAGGCAGCACGATTACACTGGAAACTGAAGGCGCAGACGAAGCGGCGGCGATGGCGGCTTTGTGCGCGCTGATTAACGATTATTTCGGCGAAGGGGAATGAGATGAGCATTGTGTTGCACGGTGTGGCGGCAGGCAAAGGCATTGCGATTGGGCGGGCGCATTTATTGGTGCGCGGCATGGACGAAGTGCCGCAATACGATATTGCCGAACAAGAAATCGCCAGCGAAGTGCAACGCTTTCATGCCGCCATTGCCGCCACGCGGGCGGCACTGGAAAACATCGGCAACACCATTCCCGAACACGCACCCACTGAATTTGGGGCGTTTATTTCGTTGCATTTGATGTTGCTCGCCGACCCCACGCTTGCCAGCGAACCTGCCGACATCATTCGTGAACAAAAAATCAATGCCGAATGGGCGTTAAAAATCCAAACCGACAAACTGGTGCAGCAGTTTGACCAAATCAGCGACGATTATTTGCGCCAGCGCAAACAGGATTTGTTGCAAGTGGTCGAGCGCATACACAATCAACTCATCGGGCAAAACGAGTTGGATTTGGACGTGGATTTGTGGGAAGACTT
>JAUNMN010000043.1:5695-7620 GCA_030531795.1 Neisseria sp. | reverse complement strand
GAGCAATACGCGGTGTACAGCGACATCGTCAAAAAACTCAAAGGCAAGCAAATCACGATTCGCACGGTGGATTTGGGCGTGGACAAAAATCCGCGTTGGTTCGGACAAAACGGCACGCCCAACGGCAGTCTCAATCCCGCTTTGGGTTTAACAGGCATTCGTTTGTGTCTTGCCGAACCGATGATGTTTCGCTGTCAAATGCGGGCGATTTTGCGTGCTGCAGTGCATGGCAAAATCCGCATGATGTGGCCGATGATTGCGTCTATTAGCGAGTTAAAACAATGCATTATTCATTTAGACACCGCACGCCGCCAGCTGACCGAACGCGGCGTGGCGTTTGGCGAAGTGAGCGTGGGTTGCATGATTGAGATTCCGTCTGCCGCGCTGACCGTGTCTAGCCTGCTCAAACACGTCGATTTCATTTCCATCGGCACCAACGATTTGATTCAGTACACGCTGTCGGTAGACCGCGCCGATGATGCGGTGAGCCATTTGTATCAGGCGGAACACCCAGCGGTGTTGCGTTTGATTAGCCATGTGATTAAAACTGCCAATCGCGCCAACAAATCGGTGTCGGTGTGTGGCGAAATGGCGGGTGATGTGCAGTTTACCCGTTTGCTTTTAGGCATGGGCTTACGCCGTTTTTCCATGAATACCAACAACTTACTCGCTGTGAAAGATGTGATTATCCACAGCGATTTAAATCAACTGGAAACCGCCGCTTTGAAAGTGTTGCGCAGCGAAGACCCCGACAAAAACGACAAATTGCTCAAAACTTTAAATCAAATGGTTTGATGCAAAACAGATGCCGTCTGCGGATTGAATTCAGTCGCCCCTATAGCTTCGCTACGGAACTCCCTTCGGTCGCAGACGGCATCATTTTATTCAATTTCAATAAAAATCAAATGATTAAGTTCTAAAATACACTTCGTTTCCATTTTCCACTTTTTGTACTTGCCAAGCGTAGACTTCGCTCAATAGCTTTTCTTGCAACACTTCATCACGCGAACCCGTTGCCACAATGTTGCCTTGGTTCATCAACACAAAATGTTCGGCATATTGTGCCGCCAAATTCAAATCGTGCAAAACCATAATCGCGGTAAACTTCTGATTTCGTTCTGCCAAATAACGCATGAGTTTGTGCTGATGACGCAAATCCAAATGGTTGCACGGTTCGTCCAGCAATAAAACTTCAGCTTTTTGCAATAAGGCACGCACGATGTTGGCACGTTGCTGTTCGCCGCCAGAGAGCGTGTAAATCCGTTTGTCTGCCAAATCGATTAAATCAAAATAAGCTAATAAATCAATCGCTTCTTGGCTTAAAGTCTGAGACTTGGGCAGCCACACATTATCGCCTTGCTTGCCCAACATGATGTATTCGCGCACGGTCAGCGGCATTTGGTAACGCCCATGTTGCGCCACCCACGCGACTTTGCCGTCTGCAAGTTGCGGCTTCAAATCTTGTTCAAACAAACGCACTTCGCCCTGCCCCGTTTGCCCAATCAAGGCACGCAACAACGTGGATTTGCCAGCACCGTTGGGGCCGATGATGGCGGTGTGTTTGCCCTGTGGCAAAGTCAAATTTGGCACTTCCAAAATGGTTTTGTCGCGCGTTTTCACGCTCAATTGATGGACTTGGAACACGCTTTTCATCACGCTCTCCGCAAAGGTCGCAAAAACAGCCACATGAAAAATGGCCCGCCAAGCAAGGCAATCACGATGCCCACTGGCACATCAATTGGGTAAGTCAGCCAACGCGCCAAGGCATCCACGCTTAACAAAAACACGCTGCCCACCCAAGCGGAAAGCAACATCATTTTGCTGCGTCTGCCACCGATGCTGTGTGCCACGATGTTCGGTATCATCATGCCCAAAAAGCCGATGATGCCTGCCATGGAAACCGCCGCACCTGTGAGCAATGCCGC
>JAUNMN010000043.1:3544-5595 GCA_030531795.1 Neisseria sp. | reverse complement strand
ACCAGCAAACCCAAAGTGCCGCCGCCTGTGAGTTTGTGTATGCCCAAAATCAGCACACAAACAATGAACGCCCCCAAAAACGCCGCCAGCGGCACGCCGATTGCACCCACGCCAAACGCCAACACGATAATCACGCCCAAAGCCGCACCGCTGGATGTGCCAATTAAACTTGGGTCGGCTAAAGGGTTTTCAAACAAGGCTTGCAAAGCCGCGCCCGCAGCGGCGAGTGCCGCACCCGTGAGCAAGGCGGTAAATAAACGCGGCAAGCGAATGGCTTGCAAGGTTTCATCCATCGCCAGCGGCGATTGCCATTCGCCAAAACCGATGCCCGCACTGAACCACAGCAAAGCCAACGTGGCGATGGTGAGCAGGCTAAATTGTGTCCACTTCATTCTGTAAATATGAAAAAACAAAGGGTTAAATGGTAAAAGCAAGGCGATGCCGCACTTGCCCTGCGCGCAGTCGCACGGGGCTGCGCTGTTTAAAACCGTTCCAGCAACTCGCTGATGAACTTTATTCAAACGCAGACGGCATCTGGTTTTATTTTGCCAAACCATTCACGCGTTTGAGCACTTGCGGCGTGTCCAAGCCATAGCGGAACATGTCGTTCGCTGGCCACAAATAAATGCGGTTGTTTTTCGCTGCTGGCGTGGTCGCAATTTCGGCACGCACAGCAAACGTTTGCACGCCACCCAACACTTTGGCATTGTGGTCGGCAACCACAATCACATCGGGTTTGGCGCGTATCCACGCCTCGCGGGTTAAAGGTTTCATGCCATCGATGTCTGCCGCCGCGTTAATCGCGCCTGCACGTTTGATGATTTCATCGGCTGCGGTGTTGCGCCCAGCCACCAAGCGTCCGTCATACGAAAAAATCACGCGTTTGCCCGTCGCTGGCAATTGCTTCATTTGCGCCTGCCACTTGTTCGCTAAAGCGTTCGCTTGCTGGGTTTTACCGATGAGTTTACCGATTTCGCGTATGCTTTGTGGATAAGCGGCGATGCTGTCATCAGGCGCAACGTTCACCGCTTTGATGCCCGCTTTTTGCAAAGTGCTGTAAATGTTCACAGGTTGCACCATCCACGAACCCACCGCCAAATTTGGTTTCAACGCCATAATCGGTTCAGGCGTGAGCTGACGGAACACGCCGATGATTTTTTTGTTTTTCAACGCAGGATTAGTCGTTGTTTGGTCGCGCCCAACAATCTCGTTTGTCGCACCCAAAGCCACCACCACATCCGCCACATCGGGCGACATCACCACGATTTTTTGAGCGTACGCGTTCATCGCAAACGCCGCCAACACGCTGGCAAATAACACTTTTTTCATTTGATTTTCCTTGTTTGGTTCACTCATTTTCTGGTTGATATTTCGCTCAAACGCTTATGCCGTCTGCAAATAGCGGTCGGTCAATTCACGCCACGCCGCCATTTCGCGTTCGCCTTCTTTGCGTTTGCCAAAAATCTGCAACACGCTTTTGCCGTCTGCATCAAACGCTTCCAAGCAAGTGATGCCGCCGTCTTCCGTGTCGCGGCGCGTCAGCCAAGTTTCGGCGACTTCATCGTCTTTGAAGTGCATGCTGAAACCCGTTTGCTTGCTGTCCAACACATTCAAATAACCGCGCGCGCGCACGACATTAAACACTTGCCCCGTCTGGATTTGCACCACGCCAGCCGAACCCGCAAACAACATAATTTCAAACTCGCTATCGCGTGCCGCTTCCAACACTTCCTGCCACACGTTCTGTCCCAGTTGCACCGCCGCGCCAGCTGGCGCATTGCGATACGCACCTTGTCGCGTTAAATCAAAGCGTTGCAACAAATCAAAAAAGTGATGAATGTCCTTCAAATCACGCCATGCTTGCTGAAATTCGGCTTGTTGCGCAAACGGCAACAACTCATTTTTGCGCGTCTGTTCAGCCGATTGTTCGCTACCAAATTCAGGCGCACCGTCTTGACGAAAATCCGCCAACAATTGCTGCCACGCGCCCACAACCGCTTCGCTTTCTTCACGCAAAAACACTTTTTGAATCGCGTCGCCTTGTGCGCTGT
>JAUNMN010000043.1:0-3444 GCA_030531795.1 Neisseria sp. | reverse complement strand
GCTTCGCTTTCTTCACGCAAAAACACTTTTTGAATCGCGTCGCCTTGTGCGCTGTAAAACTGAATGGAACGGCTGATTTTGTCGCCGTCGTGATTTTCCACCGCCAAAGCGTGTTGCCATGCCGACAAAAAAATCCGCAAATCAATGCCGCCGAAATTCAAGGCAATGCCGCCCGTTTCCGACAGTTTCACATTTTGATAAACGCCCATTTTTTCGTGTACACACAAGCTGTTGCGCACAATCGCCATCACTTCACCCAACTCATGCAAGCGCATCAACAAAGCGCGACAATCTTTGCCCAAATACACCGCATCAGGCGATGTGGCGATTAACGCGCCTTCGCTCACACCCAAATCCGCCGCGCCTTCTTTAGTGAAATAAATGCCACCAACGCTGGCTTTTTTCGCTTGATAACGTTGCCATAAAGTTAAGTTTTCACTCATTTTTTCTCCACATTCACTCATCATGCCGTCTGCAACTGAAACGAAGTCCCGCAACAAGGCTGTAAAACGACTTAATCAAACTGCCCTTATGGCTTGGCTACAGAACTTCTTTTGTAAATCGCGTATAAACCGCAGACGGCAAAATATCTAAATAAAAATTATTATTATTTTGCTACGTTTTACCCAAATAAACAAGTCTTAATGCGATTTAAAATTCACGCGTACAACGCTCGCCATTTTTTCGGTTTGAGTTGCAAGCGAGAAAAGGCGTTTATTTGCCGTCTGCAACACCCAAACCCACATCGTTTTTCCCAAAATCCACGCAAAAAACGCTATAATTCACGCTTTTATTTTCTGTTTCAGTGAAGCAAATCATGCAAGAACAATATCAACCTTCTTCAATTGAACCTGCTGCCCAAGCCAAATGGCAGGCGGCACGTTTGTTTAATGTTTCGGAAGACACCAGCAAACCGAAATACTATTGCTTGTCGATGTTCCCCTATCCAAGCGGCAAATTGCACATGGGACACGTGCGCAACTACACCATCGGCGATGTGCGCTCTCGTTTCAAATTATTAAATGGTTTCAATGTGTTGCAACCTATGGGTTGGGACGCGTTTGGTATGCCTGCAGAAAACGCGGCGATTGACCGCAAAGTCGCGCCCGCCAAATGGACTTATGAAAACATCGCTTATATGCGCAAGCAATTGCAAAGTTTGGGTTTTGCGATTGACTGGGAACGCGAATTTGCCACCTGCACTCCAGAATACTATCGCTGGGAACAATTATTCTTCACGCGTTTGTTTGAAAAAGGCGTGGTGTACAAAAAATTAGGCACAGTGAACTGGGACCCAGTAGACAACACGGTTTTGGCGAATGAGCAAGTGATTGACGGACGCGGTTGGCGTTCGGGTGCTTTGGTAGAAAAACGCGAAATCCCGATGTATTACTTCAAAATCACCGACTACGCCGAGCAATTATTGGCGGATTTAGACGATTTGGATTGGCCAGAACAAGTCAAAACCATGCAACGCAACTGGATTGGCAAATCGCGCGGCATGACGGTGCGTTTTCCGCTTGCAGACGGCAGCAAAACAGGTTTGAGCGGCGATTATGCTGATTTTGTGCAGGTTTACACCACGCGTCCTGATACGCTGTTTGGTGCGTGTGCTGTGGTCGTTGCCGCTGAACACCCTTTAGCAACTGCGGCAGCGGAAAATCGTGCCGATTTGCAAGACTTCATCGCCGAATGTAAAGCGGGTTCGGTTGCCGAAGCGGACATGGCAACAATGGAGAAAAAAGGCGTGCCAACGGGACGTTTTGTGGTGAACCCTTTGACTGGCGAGCAATTGGAAGTATGGATTGCCAACTATGTGATTTGGGGTTATGGCGATGGCGCGGTGATGGTTGTGCCTGCTCACGATGAACGCGATTTTGCGTTTGCATTGAAATACAATTTCCCGATTAAACAAGTGATTAGCGTGCAAAATGTGCCGTCTGCATACGACAACACAGTTTGGCAAGATTGGTATGCCGAAAAAGAAAACACCGCCTTAATCAACTCGGGCGAATTTGACGGTTTGAGCGTTGCCGCCGCTTATGACGCGATGGGCAACAAATTGCAAAGCATCGGTTTGGGCGAACCGAAAACGCAATACCGCCTGCGCGATTGGGGCATTTCACGCCAACGCTATTGGGGTTGCCCGATTCCGATTATCCATTGCGACAGCTGCGGCGATGTGCCTGTGCCAGAACAAGATTTGCCTGTGGTGTTGCCTGAGGACGTTGTGCCTGATGGTTCGGGTTCGCCTTTGGCAAAAATGCCTGAATTTTATGAAACGACTTGCCCTTGTTGCGGCAAAGCGGCACGCCGCGAAACCGACACTATGGACACGTTTATGGAATCGAGTTGGTATCAATTCCGTTATATGTCGCCAAACGCAGACGGCATGGTAAACCCAGCCGCCGCGCAATACTGGCAACAAGCCGACCAGTACATCGGCGGCATTGAACACGCGATTTTGCACTTGTTGTACGCCCGTTTCTTTACCAAATTGATGCACGAAGAAGGCATAGTCGCCGTGAAAGAACCCTTCCAAAGTTTGCTCACACAAGGCATGGTGTTACAAGCCACTTATTACCGCGAAAACGAAAGTGGCAAAAAACAATGGTTTAACCCAAGCGAAGTTCAAGTGCAAACCGATGAAAAAGGTCGCCCCGTTGCCGCGATTTTGACTGCAGATGGCAAACCAGTTGTCATCGGCGGCGTGGAAAAAATGTCCAAATCCAAAAACAACGGCGTAGACCCGCAAGAATTGATTGACGCATACGGCGCAGACACCGCTCGCTTGTTCATGATGTTCGCCTCGCCACCCGAACAATCTTTGGAATGGAGCGATGCAGGCGTGGAAGGGGCAAACCGCTTCTTGCGCCGCTTGTGGCGTTTGGTGTTTGAGTTCAGCCAACAAGGCGAACGTGTTGCTGCTTTTGCAGGTTCGCAAAATGAGTTAAGCAAAGAACTCAAAGACTTGCGTTTGAAATTGCACCAAACCATCGCCAAAGTAACAGACGACTACGACCGCCGCCAACAATTCAACACCGCCATCGCCGCTGTGATGGAATTGCTCAATCAATACGACAAAACCGATTGCAACAGTCAAACAGGTCGTGCCGTGGCACAAGAAGTATTGGAAGCGGTGTTGCGTTTGTTGTGGCCGATTGTGCCGCACATTTGCGAAGCCTTGTGGAGCGAAGTGAGCGAACAAACCTTATGGCAAGCAGCTTGGCCAAAAGTAGACGAAAGCGCCCTTGTGAAAAGCGAAGTGGAATTGATGGTGCAAGTGAACGGCAAACTGCGCGACAAAATCACTTTGCCAGCCGATGCCAGCAAAGAAGCAATGGAAACCGCCGCCCTTGCCAGTACAGGCGCACAAAAATTCATCGGCGACAACACACCGAAGAAAATCATCGTCGTGCCAAACCGCTTGGTGAATATTGTGGT
>JAUNMN010000002.1 GCA_030531795.1 Neisseria sp. | reverse complement strand
AGAACACAATGAAATTTATTGACGAAGCAAAAATTGAAGTGGTGGCAGGCAAGGGCGGCAACGGTGCAACCAGCTTTCGCCGTGAAAAATTCGTGCCACGTGGCGGCCCAGATGGCGGCGACGGCGGCAAAGGCGGCAGCGTGTGGGTGATGGCTGATGAAAACATCAACACTTTGGTCGAATACCGTTTTGTGAAACGCTATCAAGCCAAAAACGGCGAAAAAGGACACGGCAGCGACCGCTACGGCGCAGGCGCAGATGACATCACTTTGCATATGCCCGTTGGCACGCTGATTCGCGACGTGGACACCGATGAAATCGTTGCCGATTTGACTTACCACGGACAGCGTGTGTGCGTGGCAAAAGGCGGCAAAGGCGGTTTGGGCAATATTCACTTCAAATCATCGGTAAACCGCGCCCCGAAACAGTCTACCCCAGGTGAAGAAGGCGAAGCGCGTAGCCTGCATTTGGAACTGAAAGTGTTGGCTGATGTCGGTTTGCTTGGTATGCCCAACGCAGGTAAGTCTACTTTAATTCGTGCCGTTTCCGCAGCGCGTCCGAAAGTTGCCGATTATCCCTTCACCACTTTGCACCCGAATTTGGGCGTGGTGCGCATGGACGAAAACAATAGCTTCGTGATGGCGGACATTCCAGGCTTGATTGAAGGTGCGGCAGAAGGTGCTGGCTTGGGGCATCGCTTTTTGAAACACTTATCGCGCACGGGTTTGCTGTTGCACGTTGTCGATTTAGCCCCGTTTGATGAAAGCGTTAATCCAGCCGATGAGGCGTTGGCGATTATTCACGAATTGCGTAAATACGATGAAGAGTTGTTTGACAAACCGCGTTGGCTGGTGTTGAACAAACTGGATATGTTGAGCGAAGACGAAGCGAACGAACGCGCGGCGGCGTTTTTGGCGCAAATAGGTTGGGATTATCCCGAACCCGATGACCGTTTTGAATTTGACATGAACACACCGCGTCTTTTTAAAATCAGTGCCTTAACTCATGAAGGCACGCAAGATTTGGTGCGTCAAATCGGCATTTACTTAAACGAGAAAAAACGCCTTGCCGCCGAAGCCGCAGCTCAAGCCGAACAAGCCAACGCCGTGCCGTCTGCAGACGGCATCAAAACCGATTTGGCGGTTTTCCAAGCAGAATAATCCCTTGCGATAAGGAGTTGTGCCATGCAGATGGAAGCAGACGATTTAGCCGATTTGGAGCAAGCAGTTCAGCTGCTAACGAGTCCGTCTTTAACCGCCAAAATGACAGCGATGGTGGGCAAACCTTTGGAATACGCGATGGGCAAATTGCCGAACAGCGCGGCGGGCAAGGTTAATGACATCATTCAAGCCAGCTTGCATAAAGTGTTTGCCGTGAGCGCGTCTACCATGAAAAACGAACATGCCGAAGCGTCCAACAAAACCCACAAATTCATGGCGGGTTTGTCGGGCGGCGTGGGCGGATTTTTTGGTTTTTCTGCGCTTTTGGTGGAATTGCCGATTTCTACGGGCATCATGATGCGCTCGATTTTGGACGTGGCACGCAGCGAAGGTTTTGACATCAACGACCCGCAAACCAAAATGGAATGTATCGCCGTGTTTGGGTTTAGCGTGAACGAAGACAAAAGCGACGACAGCGCGGAAAGCGGCTATTATTCCAGCCGCTTGGCACTCAATCAGATTATGACGGCAACTTCCAAAGAGTTGGCAAAGCTCACGCAAAACGCCGCCAGCAAAGCGGTGGACAGCAATATGCTGGGCAAAGCCTTGGCGCATTTGATTCAAGCGGTTGCCACGCGTTTGGGCGTGCCGTTAACCGAAAAACTGGCAGCGCAACTCGTACCTGGGATAGGCGCGGTGGCTGGTGCAACGTTGAACGTAATGTTCACCGATTTTTATCAAGACATCGCGCGCGGACACTTTATTGTGAAACGTTTGGAGCGCAAATATGGCGAGGCAGAAATTCATCAGCAATTCAATCGCATTCGCCAACCATCTTAATTCAATAGTGATGAAATTATGTTAAACATTTACAACACCTTAACTCGTCAAAAAGAAAAATTTGAACCAATCGACCCGCAAAACGTGCGTATGTATGTGTGTGGCATGACGGTTTACGATTATTGCCACTTGGGACACGCGCGCGTGATGGTGGTGTTTGACATGATTGCACGCTGGTTGCGTCAAAGCGGCTATCCGCTCACTTATGTGCGCAACATCACCGACATCGACGACAAAATCATCGCCCGTGCCGCCGAAAATGGCGAAAGCATAGGCGAATTGACCACGCGTTTCATCGCCGCCATGCACGAAGATGCCGATTTGCTGGGCGTGTTGCGTCCCGATGCAGAGCCAAAAGCGACCGAACACGTTGCCCAAATGATTGCGATGATTGAACAGCTGATTATCAAAGGCAAAGCCTATTCAGCGGCAAACGGCGATGTGTATTACTCCGTGCGTGAATTTGCTGCGTACGGACAATTGTCGGGCAAATCGTTAGACGATTTGCGTGCAGGCGAACGGGTGGAAGTGGACGGCTTCAAACGCGACCCACTGGATTTCGTGTTGTGGAAAGCGGCAAAACCGAATGAAGCCGATTTTTGGCAAAGTCCGTGGGGCAACGGTCGCCCTGGGTGGCACATCGAATGCTCGGCAATGGGCGGCGAATTGTTTGGGCAAACCTTTGATATTCACGGCGGCGGTGCGGATTTGCAATTCCCACACCACGAAAATGAAATTGCCCAAAGTGTTGGTGCATTAGAACAAACTTGCGGACACGTTCATGGCGAAAAAACGTTGGCAAGCCATGTGAAATACTGGTTACACAACGGTTTCATTCGCGTTGATGGCGAAAAAATGTCTAAATCGCTGGGTAATTTTTTCACGATTCGTGATGTTTTGAAGCAATATGATGCCGAAGTGGTGCGTTTTTTCATCTTGCGCGCCCACTATCGCAGCCCTTTGAATTATTCAGACGCGCATTTAGACGATGCCAAAGGCGCGTTAAGTCGTTTGTACACCGCCTTGAAAAACACCGTGCCGTCTGCAGATTTTGTCGGCGACAACGAATATGTTCAGCGTTTTCATGCCGCGATGAACGACGATTTTGACACCGTACAAGCGGTTGCCGTGTTGTTTGAACTGGCGAACGAAGTCAATAAAACCCAAGATGCCAATTTGGCAGCGTGCTTGCGTCAGCTTGGCGGCGTGTTGGGTTTATTGCAACGCGAACCGCAACAATTTTTGCAAAGCGGCAGTGCAGACGGCATCTCAAACGAAGCAATCGAAAACTTGATTGCCGCACGCAAAGCCGCACGCGAAGCGAAAAACTGGGCAGAATCCGACCGCATTCGCGATGAACTCGCCGCCGCGAACATCGTGTTGGAAGACAAAGGCGGCGTAACCACTTGGCGACGCGCTTAAATCGTGTGATGGCAAATTGTTTGGCGGTTGTTTTGAGATTTTGCGAATAGGCGATGCCGTCTGCGGCTGGTGCGGCAAAATGTTTAACACGTTCGCAAATAAAAACACTTGCCAAATCAAAGCGTTTTTGTCATAATCCGCGTCTTGCCTGATTTTGGGCAGTTTTTTTGTAGCATAGGTACAACCCCTATGCCCGCTTGAAAGGAAAAATCATGAAACAAGGTGTACACCCAGATTACCACGAAGTAAACGTAACTTGCTCTTGTGGCAACAAATTTGTAACCAAATCAGCGATGGCGAAAGAAAACTTCAACATCGAGGTTTGCGCAGAATGCCACCCATTCTACACAGGCAAACAAAAAATCGTGGATACCGCAGGTCGCGTGGACAAATTCAATCAAAAATTCGGCAATATGTTCAAACGTTCGGTTTAAGTTTGAACCTTGCACCAATCAAAAAGACTGCTTTGAGCAGTCTTTTTTTGTTTGGCACGCTGTGCCGTCTGCGATTTCTTGCATGAACTTTAATCAAAAAGGCAAACATGATGCGTTTGGGTTTGGATTGAGGATGTCGCACTTGTTCTGCGCGCAGTTGCACGAGCTGCGCTTTTGTTGCAAACCGATGCCAGCACGCAGGGTAAGTGTCTCGTAAACGCTCCGTAATCCTGTTAAAATCCGCCTGTTTTGACTGGAAATTCGCCTATGCTCACTTATACGCCGCCCGAACAGCGCGCGCTTGCGCCAACTTACGAAAAGCCGTGGATTTTATTGCTGCTGGTGTTTGCGTGGTTGTGGCCGGGCGTGTTTTCGCATGATTTATGGAAACCGAATGAACCGCAAATTCATGCGGCGGTGAATGCGTTTTTGGCTGGCGGTTCGGCTTGGCAAGAGGCGGCTGGGGCTTCGCCTTTGTATCTTTGGACGGCGGCGGCGTTCAAAACTTTGCTTGCGCCACATTGGGCGGACGCGTATTCGGCGATGCGTTTTGCTTCGGTGTTGTTTACGGTTGTCGGTTTAACGGCTTGCGGTTTGGCGGGCTACCATTTGCTCGGTCGCCATCAAGGGCGCAGCGTGGTGCTGATTTTAATCGGCTGCGCGGGTTTGATTGAAGCTGGGCATTTTTTGGGCGGCATGGCGGTGAGTTTTGCAGCGTTTGGCTTGCTGTTATACGGTTTTTCGGCGGCACGCAAACGCTTAATCGCGGCGGCGATGAGTTTGGGCGTGGCGTGGGTTTTGCTGGCTTGGGACTTGGGTTTGTTGTGGGTGGTTGCGATGGTGTTGCTGGCAATCAACCTATTGTGTGTGTCTGAATGGAATGTGAAACGCTATAAACTCAGTTTGCTCGGCGCGGCGGTGGTGGCTTTGCCGCTGTTGGCTGCGTTGGCTTTGGCAATGGCAAAACAAGCGCCCGACGCGTTCGCGCATTGGTGGCAAACGCAATCGTTTGGCGTGTTTGGTGGCGCGGCGGATTTTTCGCTGGGCTTTGAGCTGGGTTTTTATTTGAAAAACGTGTTGTGGTTTGCCTTTCCTGCTTGGCCGCTGGCGATTTGGACGGCACGAAAAGTGCGTTTGTGGCAAAGCGATTGGGGCAAGTTGGCACTGCTTTGGTTGGCGATTGCGGGCGTGGTGTTGGCGTTTGAACCGAATGCGTCGCGTCATCATTTGATGGCAATTATGCCGCCTTTGGCTTTGTTGGCGGCGGCAAAATTAGACAGTTTGCGACGTGGCCCTGCGGCGTTTTTCAACTGGTTTGGTGGCATGACTTTTGGTTTGATTGCCTTGCTGCTTTGGTTGGCGTTTGCCGTGATTCACACGGGTTATCCTGCGTCTTTGGCGAGCAAAGCGATGACACTGAATCCGTATTTTGTGGCGGACATTGACGCGATGCCGATGTTGGTTGCCGCCTCGTTTACGCCTTTGTGGATTTGGGCTTTGACGCGTAAACACATCAAAGGCAGACAGGCGGTAACGAATTGGGCGGCGGGCATGACGTTGGCGTGGGCGTTGCTGATGACTTTGCTGTTGCCGTGGATAGACACCATGCGCAGCTATCGTTTCATCGCCGAGCAAGTGCAGACGGCATGGCAAGCGCAAAACGATGATTCCTGTGTGTACACCCACAGCGAGTTGGCAAAACTGGCGTGGCAAGAATACGCGCGTGCGCCGCTGGGCAACGAAACGTGTGGCTACGAAATTCGCCAAATGAACGCCCAACAATGGCAAGCCTTGCCCAAAGAGCAAGTGCTGTGGGCAGGAACGCGTTGGACGATGTCGGAAGAATATTTTGTGCTGATAAAAAAATGAGTGCAGACGGCATCGCGATAATCAATAGCAAAAGGACAAGCAAATGAACAGCAATAAAATCAATGTAGACGAAAACGAAATCGAAAAATTCAGCCAACTGGCACACAACTGGTGGGACAAAAATAGTGAATTCAAACCCTTACATGACATCAATCCCTTGCGTTTGAACTACATCGACAGCCTTGCGCGTTTGCCTAACAAAGCGATTTTGGACGTGGGATGCGGCGGCGGCATTTTGAGCGAAAGCATGGCAAAACGTGGCGCAAAATCGGTTTTGGGCGTGGATATGGCGGAAAAATCGCTGAAAATCGCCAAACTGCACGCGCTGGAGTCGGGCGTGGACAATGTGGCTTACCGTTGCTTGCCCGTGGAAGAGTTGGCGGCGGAAATGCCAGCGGCGTTTGATGTGGTCAGCTGCATGGAAATGTTGGAACACGTTCCCGATCCAGCCAGCGTGATTCGTGCCTGTGCCAAGTTGGTTAAGGCGGACGGCTGGGTGTTTTTTTCCACGATTAACCGCAATCCGAAATCGTATTTGCACGCGATTTTGGGCGCGGAATACTTGCTCAAACTCGTACCCAAGGGTACGCACGAATGGCAAAAATTCATCGCGCCAGCCGAGTTGGCGAGAATGTGTCGCGAAGCAGGTTTGGACGTGGTGCAAATGCGCGGCATGAGTTACAACTTATTGACCCAAGAATATTTTTTAACCGACAAAACCGATGTCAATTACATGATTGCCTGCCGCGTGGCACAAGCGTAAACATCGCTCGCGCGTCATATAAACGCAAACATTTAAATCAAAAATGCCGTCTGCAATTTAATTTGTTGCAGACGGCATCGTTTCTTTTAAAATCCAAATCAGCTTTTCGCGTCTTTGAATCCGCGTTTCAAATGCACCATCAACAAGGCAACCGCCGCTGGTGTGATGCCTGAAATGCGGCTGGCTTGTCCAACGGTTTCAGGCTGATGCGCGTTCAGTTTTTGCTGTACTTCCGCCGACAAACCTTTGACTTTGCTGTAATCCAAACCTGCTGGCAGTTTCAAGGTTTCAATGTCGCGGCGTTCGGCGATTTCTTCGTTTTGGCGGTCGATATAGCCTTGATATTTCACTTGAATTTCCACTTGCTCTTGTACTTCTTCTGACAAATCTTGTTCTGAAGCTGCAGACGGCAAAGTCATCAAGTCGGCGTAATTCACATTTGGGCGACGCAATAAATCGTGCAAATTCGCTTCGCGACTGAGTTTTTGTCCCAACACACGGATTTGTTCGCTTTCTGCAAGTTTCTGTGGCGTGTACCACGTTGATTTTAAACGTTGAATTTCTTGTTCAATCTGTTCGCGTTTTTCATTGAACGCACGCCATTGTGCTTCGCCGAGCAAACCGATGCGATGCGCGTCTTCGCTCAAACGCATATCGGCATTGTCTTCACGCAATTGCAAGCGATATTCGGCGCGGCTGGTGAACATTCGATACGGTTCGTTCAC
This sequence comes from Neisseria sp., assembly GCA_030531795.1. Taxonomy (GTDB): domain Bacteria; phylum Pseudomonadota; class Gammaproteobacteria; order Burkholderiales; family Neisseriaceae; genus Neisseria. Next base: position 81,676 of record JAUNMN010000002.1, on the reverse strand, counting down.
GCCTTTGGTAATCAAATCATCAACCAACACGCCCAAATACGCTTGTTCGCGGCGCAAAATCAATGGCTCTTGTTCGCGCACGTATTGAACCGCGTTCGCCCCTGCCAGCAAACCTTGTGCCGCCGCTTCTTCGTAGCCCGTTGTGCCGTTGATTTGTCCTGCAAAAAACAAACCTTGAATGCTCTTGGTTTCCAAGCTGGCTTTGAGATTGCGCGGGTCAAAATAATCGTATTCAATCGCATAACCTGGACGCAAAATGTGGGCGTTTTCCAAGCCACGCATTGAACGCACCAAATCGATTTGAATGTCAAACGGCAAACTGGTGGAAATGCCATTTGGGTAATATTCGTGGGTGGTCAAACCTTCGGGTTCAAGGAAAATTTGATGACTTTCTTTGTCGGCGAAACGATTGATTTTGTCTTCAATAGACGGACAATAACGCGGGCCAACGCCTTCAATTTTGCCTGTAAACATCGGGCTGCGGTCAAAGCCGCTGCGAATAATCTCGTGTGTTTTCAAGTTGGTATGCGTAATCCAGCACGAAATCTGTTTCGGGTGCATCGCACGATTGCCGCGCACCGACATCACGGGCGTTGGCGTGTCGCCAGGTTGTTCTTCTAATTGAGAAAAATCGATGGTGCGCCCGTCTATGCGTGGCGGAGTGCCTGTTTTCAAGCGCGATTGCGGCAATTGCAATTCACGCAAACGCCCAGCCAAACCGTGTGCCGCTGGGTCGCCTGCACGTCCGCCTTCATAGTTTTCCAAACCGATGTGGATTTTGCCCGCCAAGAATGTGCCAGCGGTCAAAACCACTGATTTGGCTTGGAAAATCACGCCCATTGCCGTCTGCACACCCGTTACGCGTTCGCCATCAAGCGTGATGTCTTCCACCGCTTGTTGAAACAAGTCCAAATTTTCTTGGTTTTCCAACATTTCGCGAATCGCGGCTTTATACAATAAGCGGTCGGCTTGCGCACGCGTGGCACGCACCGCCGCGCCTTTACTGGCGTTCAAACGGCGAAACTGAATGCCCGACATATCGGTTGCCAACGCCATCGCGCCGCCCATCGCGTCCACTTCGCGTACCAAATGCCCTTTGCCGATGCCGCCGATAGACGGGTTGCACGACATTTGTCCGAGCGTTTCAATATTGTGGGTGAGCAACAGGGTTTGTGCGTCCATGCGTGCGGCGGCGAGTGCGGCTTCCGTGCCAGCGTGTCCTCCACCAACCACAATCACATCATAGTGTTTTGGATAAATCATGGTGTTTCAAATCTTGCAAAAATCAGCGAAAAAATAGGGCGTATTGTACGCGTTTTTGGGTGTTGTCGTTACCGAAATTTTAGTCAATGGCTTGTTTTTGCCGTCTGCAATTATGGTTTGCAACTTGGTTTAAGGCGCAGACGGCACATAGCGCATATCGATGTGCGCTATGCCGTCTTCATCATAAACATCGGAAGTGGCGACAAAACCAAATGATTGATAAAAATCATGCAGATAACTTTGCGCTTGCAACTCAATCGTTTGCCCAAACGATAAGGCGATGTTCATCGCTTCTTGCATCAGTTGGCGTGCCAAACCTGTGCCGTGCGAGTTGGGTGCAACGATGACGCGACCGATTTTGATGCCGTCTGCAGACGGCATGATTCGAGCGTAAGCCAAAATATCATCTTGATTTTTCGCAAACAAATGAATCGCTTGTAAATCGGCATCGTCCACTTCTTGATACGCACATTGTTGTTCCACCACAAACACCGCCACGCGCAGGCGATAGATTTGGAATCATTCCAGCGTGGAAAGTTGGCAAACGCTTTAACCGATGCGCTTAAACGGCGGCAGGCAGTTGAGCAATTGTTTGCCGTAGCGTTGAGTGAGAATGCGGTTGTCTAAAATGGTTACGCGTCCGTAGTCCGATTCGGTGCGAATCAAACGCCCAACGGCTTGTATCAATTTGATGCTGGCTTCGGGAACACTGACTTCCATAAAGGGATTGCCGCCGCGTTGTTCAATCCAGCGGTTTTGGGTTTTTTCAATCGGGTTGTCGGGCATGGAAAACGGCAATTTGGCGATGATGACTTGCACACACGCTTCGGCAGGTAAATCCAAACCTTCAGCGAAACTGTCCAAACCAAAAATAATGCTGGCTTTGCCTGTTTGAATGGCATTGTGGTGTCGCTCCAGCAACACCGATTTGGGCAAATCGCCTTGCACCAACAAATGCGGCAAATAGGCTTCGGGCAAACGCAGGGCAACATCGTTCATTTGTTTGCGTGAAGTGAACAAAACCAGCGTGCCGATGGCTTGGTCAAGCGCGATGAGTTTAGGCAACCACGCCACGATTTCATCGGTGTGTGCAGACGGCTCTTTCGGGCTTGCCGCCAAAGGCGGAATGTACAACTCGCCTTGTTCGGCAAAATTAAATGGGCTATCTAAAGCCAGCGTTGCGGTTTTCGGCAACCACGTCAAACCCGTTTGCCGCAACAATAAATCAAAGCTGTTGAGCGAACGCAAAGTGGCGGAAGTCAAGACTGCACCTGCCGCGCGTCGCCACAAATGGCTGGCAAGATGAGCGGCACTGCTAATCGGGCTGGCGTGAAAAACGTAGTCGTTTTTGTCGTTGAACAGCCGTTCAATCCACTTGGCAAGTGGCGCTTCTTTTTCTTTCGTTTCAGTCGCAAACAGTTCCCAAACTGCAGCGATTTGCTCGCAACGTGCAATAAAAACGCCTAATTCGCTGCTGACGCGGTCAATCAGCGCGCTGTCTTGGTCTTTTTCGCGTCTGGCTTGCGCCAAGGCTTCGCCTAATTGCGTGATGTGTTTGAACACGGCTTGTGCCGCCAAATTCGTGTTGTTCACCAAAACCGCTAATTCTGGCGGCGTTTTACCGTCTTGCCACAGCCATTGCGGCGGATTGCCGCTGTCGTCCAAATCCAATTCGCGCACATCGCCCAGCTGAAATTGCCATTCTGACAGACTTTCCAGCAAACTGCTGGCGGCTTCGTCCGCCAAATTGCCCAGCGTGTCTTTGTTGGTAATCGCCACCACTTTGCTGACCACGGCAGGCAATTTTTCCATGCTCCACATCGCTTGATGCAGCGAATGTTCGGCGGCGAACTGATTGAGTGCTTTTTTGGCTAAATGATGTGCTTCGTCTATGCAGTAAAAACTGTTTTCGGGGGCGGGCAAAATCACGCCGCCGCCCATGCTGATGTCGGCGAGCAATAAATCGTGGTTGGCAACGACAACATCCACCGTTTCCAACACTTCGCGTGCCAAGAAAAACGGGCATTCGGGGCGATTTGGGCAAGCGGATTTGAGGCAACCGTGGCGGTCGTTGGTGAGTTGCTGCCACAAGGCATCGGGTATGGTTTCGCCCCAAGTGTCGCGGTCGCCATTGAAACGGCGAGCGGCGAACTCATCGGCAAGTTGGCGCAACAACAATAAATCGCCTGCGCTGGGTTTATGACTAAACAGTGCAGACGGCATCGCTTCAAAACCGAGCAAATCGGCTTGGGCGTTGTTTTGAGTGAGCTGATACAGTTTGTACGGACACAAATAGCGACCGCGTCCTTTAGCAAGTGCGAAACTCAATTGCAAACCGCTTTTTTCCACCACAAATGGTAAATCGCGCAACACCAGTTGCTCTTGCAAGGCAATCGTGGCGCTGGACACGATTAAACGTTTGTCGCGCGTTTGTGCCATGATGCCGCCTGCAAGTAAGTAAGACAGCGATTTGCCCACGCCAGTTGGGCCTTCCACCACCAAAATGCTTTCGCCTTCACGCGTGGGTGCGTCTTCGCCTTCAGCGCGCGTTTTGCTTTGAGCCAGCGTACGCGCGATGGCGGCAATCATCTCGCGTTGCGCCGAACGCGGACGAAAGTTGGGCAAGTTTTGGGCGATTTGGCGATAGTGGTCGCGAATCGCATTTTTTTCTAAATCGGTGAGCATGGTTGGCGGTCGCTTGGTTTGGGCAAACAAAAGGGCGTTATTTTAACAGCTTACTGCGTCAAACTGCAGACGGCATCGCGTTTTCTTCGCCGTGTAAAGCCAAATATGCAGGCTCGAGCAGGCGTTCAATCAAATGCAATTGTTGCCACAAAATTTGGCTTTGTTCGTCTTGCGATTCGGGTTGCAAAGCGGCGATGGCGGCGTGCAAGTTTTGATAACGTTCGGCAAATTCCGCGGCGTTTAAGCTGCACAATTGTTCCAGCAACAGGCATAAGTTTTCAGCTTGTTCATAAAAACCTTGTTCAAAAACATTGTCCTCTTCGTGTTGCATTTGGTCGCGAAACGCCCCCAGCGCGGAAATGTAGCTGATTAAAGAATAGTTGATTTTCAATAACTTAAATCCGTCTTCCAAACGATTGCCGTATTTTTCAGGTTCGCCCGACATATCCGACAGCGTGCTGGATAAGGCGGCGGCTTTTTCGTGGCTTTGACGGCGTGACAAACGATAATCCACATGTTCGCCTTTGCCGTCGTGCAATTGTTGCAACACGCTGCGCAAATAGTTGGCATTGCTGGCAACCGCCTTTGCACCTGTTTGATTCAATTGCAAATAATGCCAGTCTGGCCACAAAAACGACACCGCCGCCCACGCCAAACCCGAGCCGATAACCGTGTCCAACATGCGCATCGGTAAGGCAGACAGGCTTTCGTAGCCAGCAATGGAAAAGCTGATAATCGCTTGAATTGTAATGAAAAAAGTGGAATAGCTGTATTTATTGGCACGGAAAAAGAAAAACAGCGTGGTCGCCAAAATCAGCACCGCCAACTTGGTTTCTAAAGACGGCGTGAAATACGGCAGCAGCGAACCGACCAACACGCCTGCCAGCGTGCCGATGACGCGTTGTTTCAAACGGGTTTGGGTTGCCGAATAGTTGGGCTGGCACACGAAAACCGCAGTCAGCAAAATCCAGTAGCCAAACTCAATTTGGAAAATCTGCACAATCGCCACGCACACCAAAGCGAGCAAAGCCATGCGCGTGGCGTGGCGAAAGGTGGGCGAGGCGAGCGTGAGATTGGCGCGAATGTTTTTGAACGCATCGCGCCAGCCGCTGCTTTCTTGGTGGGCAATGCGCAGTTGTTTGGGGTTGCCTTCTTCGTCTAGCTGCCCGCTTTCCAAGTGAGTAAGTTGATGATTGACGCTTTGCAGATTTGATGCAAGTCTTTGTAAAGAATGAATTTGTTCGTCATTTGGGTGGGTTTTGACGTAGTGTGCGATGGATTGACGCAAACCTTTTTCGGCGCGGTTTAAACGTGCAGACGGCACAAAACTCTGTCCGTCGCGCAAACATTGTGCCAACTCGCGACAGGCTTGCGCTTGCAACTCCAGCAAACGCAAAAAGCGAAAAATCAAATCGCTGTTTTTCAGTTTTTCCGCTAAATCTTGGTAGTGCAGGTGGCTGGAACTGGCGCGCTCGTGAATGTCTTGGGCAACGAAGTAAAAACGCAACATTCGGCTGGTGCGTGGGTGGCGGTGCTGACCGCTCATGCGGTAGAACAAAGCACTGCGACACTGATTGAATTGGGCAATCACTTGCTGATTTTTCATTGCTAAAGCGATTTGTTGTTCACCCAAATGTTCGCTTTCGTCAGGGTTAAAAAATCCTGCTTTTTCATCAAGATATTCCGATAAAGATTGATAGGCGTTCGCCACGCTTTCTTGCACAGGACGGTGCGGAAACAAAATGTGCAAGAGCAAAGTCAAGCTACTGTATAAAGCCGCGCCGAGCAAAATCATGCTCGGATTGATGAACCACTGATTGCCGTCGTCGCGATAGGTCAGCGCGGTGTAAACCGACACCGCAACCGCGGCAAAAGCGATGGTGCGATAACGTAAACCTACTGCGCCGATAATCGTGAACACAAACGCCAACACGGTTAGCGTGAGCGTGAGCAACACAGGTTGCGGCAAAGAAAATTGCACCGCCAAAATCGCGATGGCAAAGGCGGTGAAGGTGAAAAACAGATTTTTCAAACGACCCGTTAAACGATTGTCCAAATCCGCCAAACCGCCTGCGATGATGCCCAAAATCAGCGGAATCGTGATGCTTTCCAAGTGCCAAAAACGAATCGCCACCGCCGCGATGATGACGCTGACAAAAGCGGGCGCGGTGGCGATGATTTTCGGATTGACGGGCGGCGTTTTGAATTTCATGGTGATAAAAAAGGGCGGAAAAATAAGCGAGATTGTAACGCAGACGGCATCGATTGGCTTGTGGATTTTGGGGTAATGTGAACGCGAATAGACGCGATGCCGTCTGCAGTTGGCGTGTGTTAGAATGCTGCGATTTTTTGATAGGGAAATGACGATGGATTTTTGGGCGGGATTTTGGCTGATTACGGGCATACACATTTTGGCAGCGATTTCGCCTGGCCCTGATTTTATTTATGTGTCGCAGCAAACCTTGAGCCGCGGACGCAAAATCGGCGTGTTGTGTGCTTTGGGTGTGGGCTTGGGTTTTGGGGTGCATATTGTTTATGCGGTGTTGGGTTTGGCGGTGCTGATTGCGAAGGCAACTTGGTTGCTGCTGGCGATTAAGATGGTTGGCGGCGCGTATTTATTGTGGCTGGGTTATCAAGGTTTGCGGGCAAAAGCCAAAGGCGAAGTGATTGAAATTCATGCCCAAAAAAGTGCAGGCGGCAGCATTTGGTCGGCAATGAGCAAGGGTTTTTTGTGTAATGTGCTGAACCCGAAAGCACCGATTTATGTGGTTTCTTTGTTTACGGTGGTGTTGTCGCCGAATATGCCGCTTTGGCAGCTGGCAACTTATGGCGTGTGGATGATGTTTTTGCTGTTTTTGTGGTTTGCCAGCGTTGCGTTTTTGTTGTCTATTCCCAGTGTCAATCGTCAGTTTCAAAAAGCTGGGCATTGGATAGACCGCGTTTTGGGCATGGCAATGGTTGGCTTGGGGATTAAAGTGATTTCGGGTTAATGATTGTTGATTAAGTGAAGAAATGCCGTCTGCGGTTTGTTGGATACGCGCAGACGGCATTTTTATTGATTCAAGGCGTTTAAGGCTTTGCATTCGCTGTTTTCGGTTTGCGTGCAATCGCTGATGGCTTCCAGCATGGCTTGAATTTCTTGCAGTTGGCGAATTTTTTCTTGTACGGCTGCTTTTTGTTGGCGAACCAGTTCGTCGGCGTTGTGGTTGAGCGTTTGGTCGCGAAGCTGCAACAGTTGCTTGGTGTCTTCTATGGAAAAGCCGAGCAGACGGCATTTTTTGATGAATTGTAAGGTGGCAACCGCTTCTTCAGTAAACAAACGATAGCCGTTGGCGGCGCGAATCGGTTCGGGCAGTAAACCCACTTTTTCGTAATAACGCAGGGTTTCAATGCCCAAACCTGTGCGTTTGCTTAATTCGGTTTTTTTGAAAAATGTTTGCATTTTGTGTTTGACCTTGTGCTGGCTACAGGCTTTAGAGTAGCACCGTCTTCAATGAAAACTAAAGGAAAAAATCATGGCTTGCACGGGAACGCATTGCATACAGGATAAGGTTTCGCCTGCGTATCGCAATATTTTGATTGGGGCTTTGTTCATCAATGGCGCTATGTTTTTGCTGGAAAGTTTGATGAGTGCCAAAGCGGGTTCGGTGTCGCTTTTTGCTGATAGCTTGGACTTTTTGGGTGATGCGGCAAACTATGGCATCAGTTTGTTCGTGTTGTCCAAATCTTTAAAAACGCGGGCGAAAGCCAGTTTAATCAAAGGCGGAACGATGCTGATTTTTGGCGTGGCGGTGTTGTTCAGCACGCTTTATGCTTACTGGCAAGGCAATTTGCCGAATCACAGCGAAATGGGTGCGGTGGGCATTTTGGCTTTGCTGGCGAACGTGGGAACGGCGTGGATGCTTTATCGTCATAAAGACGGCGACAGCAATCGTCAAAGCGTGTGGCTGTGTTCGCGCAACGATGCGATTGGCAATATCGCGGTGGTGTTGGCGGCGGTGGCGGTGTATTTTACGGGCAGCAATTTGCCTGATTTGGTGGTGGCTTTAGCGATGGCTTTGTTAGCGATTCAAGCGGCTTGGGTGGTGATGAAACAGGCTTGGGCGGAGTTGCGATAAGGTTTGAGTAACTGTTTGGAAAACTTAATCAAAATGCCGTCTGCGGTTTATTTGGATAAGCGCAGACGGCATCTGTCATTTAAATATCAAGACAAATCATTAAGGGCGGTATTCGGGGGCAACGCCGTTGGGCAAGAGTTGCCACACATAGCCTGTGTGTTTCATTTTGCCTGCGACGCGACCTGCGTCATCGCCGTAGCCCCAGAAAAAATCGACGCGTACCGCGCCTTTAATCGCTGAACCTGTGTCTTGTGCCATCAAGAGGCGATTGAGGGCGTGATTGCTTTCGGGGTGGGTGGTGGCGACGAATAAAGGTGCGCCGAGCGTGATGTAGCGTCTGTCCACAGCAGCGGCGTATTCGCCCATCAATGGCGTGCCCAGTGCGCCGATGGGACCGTCGTTGTTGTCGTCAAGACGGCGGAAGAAGACGTAGCTCGGGTTTTGTCCCAACACTTCTGCCAACTTGTGCGGATTGTTTTTCATATAGGCTTTGATGCCTTGCATGGTGGTTTGCGCCAGCGGCAAATAGCCTTTGTCTGCCATGTAGCGACCGATGGAAACGTAGGGGAACTCGTTTTTGTCGGCAAACCCCAAGCGAATGTATTTGCCATCGGGCGTTTTCACGCGTCCAGAACCTTGAATTTGCAAGAAAAACAGTTCCACTGCGTCATCGGCATACGCCAAAATCGGGGCTTTGCCATTGAGCGCGCCGCCATTGATTTCGTTGCGCGTGTGATACGGCACGAAACGCTCGCCGACAAAACGACCTTTCAGCGATTTGCTGCGCTCATTCAATGGAAATGCCGACAAATCGGCGATGAAACTGCCATTTGGCGTGATTTGCGCGCTGTTTTGACCCGTTGGCTGAACGCGAACGGTCGCTTTGCTGTTGCGCAGGTTTTCGGGCAACGACACGCTAACAAAATCGTTTGGCACGCCATAAATCGGAAAACGCGCTTGGCTGCTTTCTTTGGCATCGCCAGCCAAAACGGGTTCGTAATAACCCGTAACCGTGCCACCGAGTTTGCCGTTTTCGCTCACTTGCCAAGGTGTGAAATAGCGTTCAAAAAAGGCTTTGGCATCAGCTTGATTGCGTGGCGTTTGCGCAGCTTGGGTGCAAACGTTTTTCCAAGCCATCTGATTTTTCAATTTGCCGCAACCTTTTAAAAACGATTCTAAAGACGCGACAAATTGCTGTTCTTGCCATTGCGGAATCGCTGAAAAATCAATGGCTTTATACGAAGCTGGGCTGCCTTGTGGCTGATAAACCGAACCGACTGGAGCGCGTTCGCCAGTCGGCAAGGGCGTGCCGCTGATGACAGGTGTGGTCGGCACGCTGCTTTGTGGCGGCGTTGAGCTACAGCTGGCGAGTATGGCGGCTGACGTTGCCAGTAAAAATGTGCGTAAGTTAAAGATTTTATTCATGTTTAACCTTGTTTTGCTGTGTGTTTGAATGAATGCAGACGGCATCGTTTGCCGTCTGCACAATTAAATGACGCGATTTTGACTTTCGCCACGCATAAACGCGTTGATGTTGTTCACCAAAATATCAAACAGGCGGTTCATCGCTTCTTGACTGCCCCACGCCATGTGCGGGGTAACGATTAAATTCGGCAAACGGGTTTTGAGCAGCGGATTGCCGTTGACAGGCGGTTCTTCGGTCAATACATCAAAACCTGCGCCGCCCAAACCGCCGTATTTCAAGGCGGCGATTAGGGCGTTTTCGTCTACCAAACCGCCGCGTCCGCAATTAACAATGACCGCGCCCATTTTCATCATTTGCAATTCGCGTTCGCCTATCATGTGGCGTGTTTGCTCGGTGAGTGGGCAATGCAAAGAAAACGCGTCTGCGGTTTGAATGGCTTCGTCAAAGGCGATGTAGCCGTCACGCACGCTCTCGGCGTGTTTGTGTTCCACAAAAACCACTTTCATTTTGAACGCGCGTGCGTAATCTGCCAGCGTTTCGCCGATGCCGCCTTTGCCGAAAATCGCCAAGGTTTTGCCGTTTAAATCGCGCATCGGTGCGCCAAAATGACAGAAAAACGGCGATTGTTGCCACACGCCCGCCGCCACGTCGCGTTGATATGCAGGTAAATTGCGAAACAGGGTAATCAGCAACATAAACGCGTGTTCGGCAACCGATTCATTGCCATAAGCGCGCACATTGCAGACGGCAACGCCTGCTTGTTTGGCGGCGGTCAAATCCACATTGTTCACGCCAGTCGCGGCAACAGCGATGAGTTTGAGTTGCGGATTTTGGGCGATGTGTTCGGCAGTTATCGCGACTTTATTCGTGATGATGATGTTTGCACCTGCGATGCGCTCGGCAACTGCAGACGGCATCGTGCTGTCGTAAGCCACGATTTCATGTTCAAAATCAAAGCCAAAATCACGCTGACAAAGCGTGGCACGGTCTAAAATCACAATTTTCTGGCGGCTCATGATGATTTCCTTTTTTGCGTGTCAAAACGGCTAAATCCGATTAGAATGCGGTTTTCGTTTGCCTAAAAGAAAGGAAGTGTAGCATGTCTTTGAACAGTCGTCCTGCTTTGGAAACCGCTTTAGCTCATCGTTCGGTGCGCCGTTTCACCGAAGAAGCGATTGCGCCCGAAACCTTAAACGCCATTTTGCAAGCAGGTTTGATGGCTTCCACTTCAAGCTATTTGCATAATGTCAGCATCATTCGCGTTACCGACAAAGAAAAACGCAAGGAATTACGCGCCGTGTCGGCGATGGCGGGCGGTGGCGGTCATGCTTATGTGGAACATTGTGCCGAATATTTGGTGTTTTGCATGGACGCGGCGCGTCATCATGCGCTGGTGCCGTCTGCACAAACCGATTGGACTGAAGTGAGTTTGATTGGCGCGATTGATGCAGGCATCATGGCACAAAACATTGTTTTAACAGCAGAATCTTTGGGTTTGGGCGCGGTGTACATCGGCAGCTTGCGCAACGACAGCAAAAAAGTGATTGAAATTTTGCAAACGCCTGAACACGTTATGCCTTTATTTGGCGTGTGTTTGGGTTATCCCAACCAAGAAACAAATCAGCGTCCGCGCTTGCCAGTGGAAGTGCTGGTGTCGGAAAACACTTATCAGCCAGCGAGCGAAAGTGCTTTGCAAGCATTTAATGAAACCGTAAAACAGTATTATCACGAGCGCAGCAATTTGGATTTGGATTGGCAGCGTCAAATCGCCGCGAATTTGGGCAAAGAAGTGCGCCCAGAAATGCGTGAAACTTTGAATCAGCAAGGTTTTGCCAAACGCTAAAACCTTGTACTTTTAACAATATTTTTGATAAACCGTTATACAGAAAAGGGCAAAAAATGAGTTTGCAAATTGAAGATTTGGTCGTGGGACACGGCAAAGAAGCGCAAAAAGGACAAGAAATCACCGTGCATTACACGGGTTGGTTGGAAGATGGCACGAAGTTTGATTCCAGCCTCGACCGCCGTCAACCTTTAACCATCACTTTGGGCGTGGGACAAGTGATTCAAGGTTGGGACGAAGGTTTTGGTGGCATGAAAGAAGGCGGTAAACGCAAGCTGACCATTCCTGCGCAAATGGGCTACGGCGCGCGCGGTGCGGGCGGCGTGATTCCGCCCAATGCCACGCTGATTTTTGAAGTGGAATTGTTGAAAGTATACGAATAATCCCAATCATGCCGTCTGCAGTTGCCGATAAAGCAAGTGCAGACGGCATCGGTTTTGAAAAATAGATAACAAATAATCAAACGATTGAAAGGAAAACCATGACTTACCCAGCTTGCGTGCAATGCGCATCAGAATTGACGTACCACGACGGCGTGCAACTCGTTTGCCCTGAATGTGGACACGAATGGCAAGAAAACGAAGAAGCGAATGCGGAAGACGCTTTGCAAGTGAAAGACGCGAATGGCGCACTTTTGCAAGACGGCGACACAGTGGTGTTGATTAAAGATTTGAAAGTGAAAGGCAGTTCGCAAGTGATTAAGCAAGGCACGAAGGTCAAAAGCATACGCTTGCAAGAGGGCGACCACAACATCGCGTGTAAAGTGGACGGCAGCCCAATGAACTTGAAATCGGAATTTGTGAAAAAGGCTTGATTGCTGATTTGATTTTGAATTTTGGGTTTTGAAAAAAAAGAATGCCGTCTGCGGTTAAATCTACTCCGCAGACGGCATTTTGTTTTTCATTAAACCCAGTTTAACAAGGGTTTAAAAGTATTTTAAAAACCACTTTAAATCCGTTTTGCCAAGGCTTCTGCCTTGCCCACATACAAAGCTGGGGTCAAAGCCAACAATTGCGTTTTCGCTTCGGCAGGGATTTCCAAGTTCTCAATGAACACGCGCAATACTTCGGGCGTGATGCCGTCTTTGCCGCGAGTCAAATCTTTCAATTTTTCATACGGATTGGCAACACCGTAACGGCGCATCATAGTTTGAATTGGCTCGGCGAGCAATTCCCAAGTTGCGTCCAAATCGGCGGCGAGTGCGGCTGGGTTGGCTTCTAATTTGTTCAAACCGCGCAAATGTGCCACCAAACCCAAAATGGTGTAGCCCACGCCCACGCCCATATTGCGCAACACGGTGCTGTCGGTTAAGTCGCGTTGCCAACGCGAAACAGGCAATTTTTCTGCCAAAAATGCCAACACAGCGTTCGCCATGCCCAAATTGCCTTCTGAATTTTCAAAATCAATCGGGTTTACTTTGTGTGGCATGGTTGAGCTGCCCACTTCGCCTGCTTTCACTTTTTGTTTGAAATAGCCAAGCGAAATATAGCCCCACACGTCTCGATTGAAGTCAATCAAAATCGTGTTAATGCGGCTGATGGCTTGGAAAAATTCCGCCATATAATCATGCGGTTCGATTTGGATGGTGTACGGGTTAAATGTCAAACCTAATGATTTTTCTACAAAATTTTTGCTGTGGTTTTCCCAATCCACATCAGGATAGGCAACCATGTGTGCGTTGTAGTTGCCGACTGCACCATTGATTTTGCCCAAAAATTCTTGTGCTTCTAAAGCCTTGATTTGACGTTGAATGCGGTACAACACATTGGCGATTTCTTTGCCTAAAGTCGTTGGTGTCGCAGGCTGACCGTGGGTGCGGCTCATCATCGGAACGGCTGCCAAGTCATGCGCCATTTGTTGCAATTTGGCGGTAATTTCGGCTAATTTCGGCAAAATCACGCTTTCACGCGCATCGCGTAACATCAAAGCATGCGACAAATTATTGATGTCTTCCGAAGTGCAAGCAAAGTGAATGAACTCGCTCACAGCGTTCACTTCAGCATTGTTTGCAAAACGTTTTTTCAACCAGTATTCAATCGCTTTTACGTCGTGATTGGTGGTCGCTTCAATCGCTTTCACTTCGGCGGCATTGTCCAAAGAAAATTCGGTGATGACTTGGTCAATCTCGGCTAAAGTTGCCGCACTAAACGCAGGCACTTCGGCGATTTTCGGCTCGGCTGCCAAGGCTTTGAGCCATTCTAATTCCACTTTAATACGCGCTTTCATCAAGCCATATTCTGAGAAAATGGGGCGTAAACTTTCCACGCTAGCGGCGTAGCGACCGTCTAATGGCGACAAAGCAGCAATTGGGTTAATCATTTTGCATATCCTGTGGGTTAAAGTTGAAACAATTCATGCGAATAAAATGAAGCGATTATACATCAAGAACGCGTTTTGCTTAAAGCGATGCCGTCTGCAAATCGCGAAGTTGCAGACGGCATGATGTTGCCACGCGTGCATGGGAGCGCGGGCTTGTGCAAGTGTTTGTGAAGTTTGATGAAATTAAACTCTTTTCGCGTATAATGTCGGCTAAATTTTGTTTTTTAATCACATTTCATCGCAAAAATAAAGAAAAGGAACAGCATGGCATCGCATACACACAATCCTTTGCCGATTTGGTCGCTGATTTTGCCCGTGGCGGCGTGGGCTTTGTATTTTTTCGGCGTGAACGGCAGTGCGTGGCTGCAAATTTTGGGCGGCGTGTTGCTGATAGGCAGCGTGTTGTCGGCGGTGCATCATGCCGAAGTGGTGGCACACAAAGTCGGCGAGCCGTTCGGCACGATTATTCTGGCTTTGGCGATTACCGTGATTGAAGTGGCATTGATTGTGTCGATGATGGTGGCGGGTGGCGACAATGCTGCGTATTTGGCACGCGACACGGTTTTTGCAGCAATCATGCTGATTTTAAATGGTATTTTGGGTTTGTGTTTGCTGATTGGCGGTTTGAAACACTACGAGCAATTTTTTGGGCAAAAATCGGTCAGCACGGCGTTGGTCACGCTGGTGTCGATTTTGGTTTTGACTTTGGTGTTGCCGAATTTCACAACCAGCACTTACGGCCCAACTTATAGCCCCGTGCAAATGGTGTTTGTGGCGATTGTGTCTTTAGTTTTGTATGCGTCTTTCATCATGATGCAAACCGTGCGCCATCGCGATTATTTTTTGGCGGAAGACGACAGCGAACAGCACGCCACGCCGCCGAGCATGAAAGTCGCTTTAATCAGCTTGCTGTTTTTGCTGATTTGTTTGGGCATTGTTGTGTTGATGGCGAAAGCCTTGTCGCCAACGATTGAAGGGCTGGTTGCCGCAGCAGGCGCGCCGAAAACCTTGGTCGGCGTGATTATCGCGGCGGTGGTGTTGTTGCCAGAAGGTTTGGCAGCATTGACAGCAGCGCGTCGCAATCGTTTGCAAACCAGCGTGAACTTGGCTTTGGGTTCGGCGCTGGCGAGCATCGGCTTAACGATTCCAGCGGTGGTGCTGGTGTGTTTGTTGTATGACATTCCGCTGATTTTGGGTTTGGACGTGAAATCCATGATTTTGCTGGGCGTGTCTACTTTTATTGTGATGCTTTCGCTCAATCAAGGGCGCACGAATATGCTGTATGGCATTGTTTTATTAGTAAATTTATCGGCTTATGTGTTCACGATTATCGTGCCGTGAGTTTGGCTTGATTGAATTGTTTTAGAAAACAAAAATGCCGTCTGCGATTGAAAAGCTGTTCCTTATCGCTTTGTTCATGGAACTTTTTTCAATTGCAGACGGCATTTTGATGTGCGATTTTTAATGCGTGCTACGCGTTGTGTTGCTTGGCTTCGGCGTGTTGCCAGCGAATAAACGGGCAATCACGCCATCGGTTTGCTGTTGTAAATCGGGTTGTTGGCGGTATTGTGGTTCGTTTTGCAAATAATAAGACGATTTTGCGACTTCGTATTGTGGCGTACGCAAAATTAAAGAAATCTTCTTGATGGTGTTGGCATTACCTGCGGAAACATAACGTAGATTGTATGGGCAATCAGCAGTGTAAAGACGCTGTCTTTCGATTTCTGGGTTGACGGCAATGGCAGAAATGCCGCGTTTTTCCAGTGCTTTTACCAAGTTTTTTTCCAAGCCGTATGGCGTGCGTTTAACATTGGCAATCACGCACACGCGTTTGATTTGGCTTAATTCGTTTTCTTTGTTTGGGCTGACCACTGTTTTATTGGGGTTCGCACAGGCAGATAGAATTAGGGCAGTAACCACAGCACCAACAGTCGCCATTTGAGATTTCATCTTCATTTTGATTTCCTTTGTGTCGTTAAAAAAATGTGTTGCTAAAAAATTTTGGGGCAGATAAAACCTTATCCGCCCCGAAATTCATACCGCAGACGGCATCTTGAACTGTTTACACGCCTTGTTTCAAGCTGGCTTCAATAAAGCCGTCTAAATCGCCGTCCAACACGGCTTTGGTGTTGCCCACTTCATGCCCTGTGCGCAAGTCTTTGATGCGCGATGAATCCAGCACATATGAGCGGATTTGGCTGCCCCAGCCCACATCGGATTTGCCGTCTTCCAAGGCTTGTTTTTCTTCGTTGCGTTTGCGCATTTCCACTTCATACAATTTGGCACGCAACATTTCCATTGCCGCGGCTTTGTTGGCGTGTTGCGAACGGTCGTTTTGACATTGCACCACAATGCCTGTTGGTTCATGCGTGATACGCACCGCCGAGTCGGTTTTGTTGATGTGCTGACCGCCTGCACCGCTGGCACGATAAGTGTCGATGCGCAAATCGGCTGGGTTGATTTCAATTTCAATGCTGTCGTCCACTTCGGGATAAACGAAGACAGAGGCGAATGAAGTGTGGCGTTTGTTGTTGGAGTCAAACGGCGAATAGCGCACCAAGCGATGCACGCCTGTTTCGGTGCGCAATAAGCCATAAGCATATTCGCCTTCCAAGCGGATTGTCGCACGATTGATGCCTGCGATTTCGCCATCGTCTTGTTCCAACACTTCCACTTTGAAACCTTTGCGTTCGGCATAACGGCTGTACATACGCAACAACATTCCTGCCCAGTCTTCGGCTTCTGTGCCGCCTGCACCTGCAGTGATGTCAATGAAACAGTTGTTCGGGTCGGCTGGCTGGTTAAACATTCGTTTGAATTCCAAGTCTGCCATTTGGCGTTCCAACTCGGCGATGTCCTCTTGCACGGCGGCAAAACCTTCGGCATCGTTTTCTTCCACCGTCATTTCAATCAGCATGCGATTGTCGTCTATGCCTGTGGCGATGTTGTCTAAAGTCAGCACAATGCCTTCTAAAATCTTGCGTTCTTTACCGATTTCCTGCGCTTTTTTCGGGTCGTTCCACAACTCTGGGTCTTCCGACAAACCGATGACTTCCTCCAAACGCTCTTTTTTGCCTTGATAATCCATGTAGGCACGAATATCGCTGCTGCGTGTTTCCAAGTCGGCTAGGGTGTTGTTTAACTGATTGATGATTTCAGCTTCCATGATGTTCTTTTCTGATGTTTTTTAATGAAATTTAGGGGCGAATTATACGCAATTTGAACCCTTTGCAAAACTGCTGATTGGCGTGATTTGGCGAGAAAAATGAAAGCAAAACGCACAAATGCCGTCTGCAGACGGCGCAGCTTCAATCCCACAAACTCGCTTGCTGATTGCGCGGCATCAACTGGCTGACACCCACGCCGATGAGCCGAAAATAGCGTTCGTTGTGCGGAAAACGTTGCAACAATTGCTGTGCCGCCTGCAACAGCGCGTGTTCGTCGGGCAAGGCAGACGAATAACTGAGCGAGCGCGTGATGATGCGAAAATCTTGCGTTTTCAGCTTGAGGGTTACGCTTCTGGCGATGCGCTGTTTGTGTTGCAATTGTCGCCACAAATCGGCGCACAAATTCGGCAAATGTTGTTGAATTTGCGACAAAGTTTGGTCGTGTTCCAGCGTGATTTCCGTGGAAATTTGCAAGCGTTCACGCTGGGCGCGAACGGGCGTTTCGTCTTGACCATGCGCCAAATCGTGCAAGCGATAACCATAACGCCCAAAGTGCAAAAACAATTGTTGGCGCGACAAATGCCGCAAATCGCCTGCCGTCTGCAAACCGAGCGCGTGCAATTTCGCCAGCGTAACCTTGCCCACGCCCGAAATTTTGCCCAAAGGCAAATCCGCCAAAAACGCCAACACATTTTCAGGCGGCAACACAAATTGTCCGTTGGGTTTGTTCCAGTCGGAGGCGATTTTGGCGAGAAATTTGTTCGGCGCAACGCCAGCCGACGCGGTTAAACCCGTTTCTTGCACAATTTCGGCACGAATTTGCCGCGCCACCGTGCTGGCGTAGGCGATGTTTTGCTTGTTTTCGGTAACGTCCAAATACGCTTCGTCCAGCGACAGCGGTTCAATCAAATCGGTGTAACGTGCGAAAATTCGGTGAATTTGTGCCGAAATGTCGCGATAAAGTGCGAAATTCGGCGGAATGAACACCGCGTTCGGACACAAACGTTTGGCGTGCGACACCGCCATCGCCGAGCGTAAACCAAACTTTCGCGCTTCGTAAGACGCGGCACAAATCACCGAACGCGCGCCGTCCCACGCCACCACCACAGGCAAACCGCGCAACTGTGGCTGTTCACGCAATTCCACTGAAGCGTAAAACGCGTCCATGTCTATGTGTATGATTTTTCTGGTTTTCATTCGGAGATAAAAGGAAATGCCGTCTGCAGACGGCAAAACAGCACATTTCAAAATTCATCTCGCAAACGCGTTTATAAAAGACATTTATAAAAATCAATTGAAATGCGCCAAAAGGTTTCGGGTTAGCTTGCAGACGGCATCAGTATTGATACGCCGCCAGTTTGCGTTTGATTTCAGGCAAAGCCGCGCGCGCCGCTTGTTCACCCAAAGCGATGGCGCGTTTTTTCTGGTCAAAACCGCCCACCGCGCCCAGCGACAAAACTTGTGGTTTAATCACTACATTTGCTTTACTCAATTCGCTTTGCAAAGCGGCAACGCTCATGATGTTGAGTGTTTGGTCAAGATAGGAAAAGAAACCTGCTGCCGCGTTTTTTTCAGGGCGTGCCGAAATGTCCACTGCAATCACAAAATTCGCGCCCAAATTACGCGCCGAACTCACGGGAACGGGTTGCGACAAACCGCCGTCTACATATTGTCGTTTGCTGATGGTAACAGGTTGAAAAACATTCGGAATTGCCGCCGATGCGCGCACCGCTTGCCCTGCGTTGCCCGAGTTAAACGCCACCGCTTTGCCTGTGGAAAAATCGGTTGCCACCGCGGCGAATTTGAGTGGAAATTGCTGAATCGCGCGGTTGTTCACTTTGCGATTGATGTAGTTTTCCAGCGCTTGCCCTTTGATGAAACCGCTGGTGGACAAGGTTAAATCCACCAAATCGGTTTTGCCCAAAATTTCTGCTTCCAGCTCCAAACGGTCGGGCGACATGCCAGACGCGTACAAACTGCCCACAATCGAGCCAGCCGATGTGCCTGTTACCACGCGCACGGGGATTTTGTTTTCGTGCAACACCTTCAAAATGCCGATGTGGGCAAAACCTTTAGACGCACCGCCGCCCAAGGCAATCGCGATGACGGCACGTGGTTTGGCGGGCGTTTGGGCGGTGTTGCTGGCATTTGGTTGCGCGGTTTTGGTGCCGACGCAGGCAGTTAAAGCAAGCGCGGCAAGGCTGGCGAGTGTGCCAAAACGTAAGGCAGAAAATGATGGCATAAAACACTTTCTATCAAAGGGTTACAAGGTTTTCGGCTGATGAATGCGACGCGATGCCGCACTTGCCCTGCGCTTGTCGCATGGGGCTGCATTTTGTGAGCAAACATCAACATCGCGGCGGCGATGATTTGGTGTTTACCAGTAGGTCGTGAACTCGTCCACTTCCACATTTTTGCAGCCGTCTGGCGACAAAGTTGCTGTGCCGATTTCCAGCAGAGCGAGAATTTTTTCGGCTTCGCTGCATTCAAACGCGGCGCGCATCACGGGCGAATGCACCCACGCGCCCGTAATCCACACGCTGTCAAAACCTTGCGCTTTGGCGGCAAGTTGAATCGCGTAAGCAGCGCAGGCGGCACTGGCTTGTTGCTCCCAGTCGGGTTTGCGTTTTTCACCCGTGTGGTTGGGCGAGAAAATCACGGCGATGGTTAAAGGCGACATATCGGCAACGCGCATCGCTTTGGTCATTGCTTGTTCGCCCAAATTCAGTGTGGTTACGGTGTCGGCGAGGGCTTGGCGGTAACGCGTTTTGCCGTCTGCACTGCTAATCACCACGAAACGCCAAGGCGTTAATGCGCCGTGGTCGGGAACTTGTGTCGCCGCTTGCAAAATGCTGTCGATTTGCAATTCATCGGGCGCGGGGGCGGCAAGGTTTTTGGTGGAACGGCGAGTTGTCAATAATTCTAAAGCGTCCATGTTTTTTCCTTTTTGTGTGTGTTTTTGACATTAAAACAATTGTTTAACTTTGTTTGCGATACGGCATGAATTGCACGGGGCTTTCGCCTTCGGGCAACACCAGTTTTTTCACGGCGTGTCCAAACACCGCTTCTAAAGTGATGCTGATGCCGTCTGCAATGTATTGGTTTAACAGATTTTGCGCGTGTTGGCGTTGCGCTTCATCGGTAAATTCCAGTGCTTGCCACACACCCAGCGTGTTCAAATCTTGCCAAAAATTTTCGGGCGAACGGTAATCCAGTTGCAATTTCGCGCTGTCCATCACAGGGTCGTAAAAACCGCTGTCCGCCAACATATCGCCGATGTCGTGCATGTCCAAAAAACGTGTGCTTTGGCAGGCGATGCCGTGCGCATTTAGCAGGGCGATTAAATCAGCGAGCGAGTCGCGTCCAAAGCAAGTGAAAAACAGCAAACCGTGGGTTTTCAAGGCGTGCGCCCAGTTGCGCAACACGGGCAGGGCGGCATCGGCGCGGGTCAATGCCAAATTGCTCCACAGCATATCGCAGCTGGCTTCGGGCAAAGGCGCGGTTTGGCTTTGGCAAGTTTGGCTCACCGTTTTGCCACGCAATTTTGCCAGCCAACCGCTTTGGCGTTCGTTGGCGGCAAGGTGTAAAAAATCGGCGTTGTCGTCGTATTCGTGAAACTGCGCCTGCGGATAACGCGCGGACAGCAAACGATGGCTGTGGTTGCCGTCTGCACCCGCCAAAATAATCTGTTGCGGCTGATGGTTCACAAAATTCAAACGCTCATTGCTTTGCTCGGCAAAATAAGCGTGGATGGTCCAAATGTCGTTCATGGTTTTGTTGCTTATGGTTTATTTTGATTTATTTTGATTTGGCAAACTGCAGACGGCAACGGCGTTTGCGTTTAAACCTGCTCCACAAATGCACACAATAATTGCGCAAACTCATCGGCATGGCTCAAAAACGGCGCGTGTGCCGCCTGCGCTATGGTTTCCAAACGCGCGTTAGGCAAATGCTTTTGCAAATATTCGCCCATGCGTGGCGGCGTGATGCCGTCTTTGCCGCCGAAAATCAATAAAGTTGGCACGCGAATGTCGGGCAAAATCGCGCGCGCATCGGCGTTTTCTACCGCGTCTAAAGCCGCTTGCAAAGCAGGCGGCGAACCGTGTTTGGCGATGTCGGGCAGGATTTGGGCGATGATGTTTTGGCGTTCTTTGGCGTACAAAAATTGCAATTCCAAAAATTGCTTCATGTATTTGTGATAATCTTGTGCGAACAAATTCACCATTTTGCCCAAAGCCACTTGATTCAAACCTTCGGGATAATCGTTTTCGGCTTTGAGTTTGGCGAAAGAGGCGGTTAAACACAGGGCGCGCACCTTATTCGGAAAACGGTGTGCCAACAATAAAGCCAGTAAACCGCCCAAGGACCAGCCAACAACAATCGAATCATCGGCGATTTGTTCAGCAAGTTGGTTGACCGCTTCGTCTATTTGAAAATCGCCCGAAAATGTCGCCTCGCCGTGTCCGAGTAAATCCAAACTCTGCACTTGCCAGTCGCTCGGCAAACGTGGCACTAAATCGGCGAAAACGTGGCGATTTGCCGCCCAGCCGTGAATCAAATAAACCTGTTTCGTGGAGTTTGCCATGCGTTTTTTCCCTTTTGCCGCCGCCAAAACCTGCTTATTATGCCACGATTTTGTGAATAAAAATGTGTGCGATGGCTGCTTGGGCGATTTATTGTCGCTATCTTGTCAGCAAAATCGGCATTGTCCGCGTTGTGGCGGCAAAGGCGACGGGCAAACCGAATGTGGCGCGTGCCAACAAACGCCGCCGCCGTTCGCCAAATTGCACGCTTCGTTTTATTACGACACGCCTTTACGCGGCGTGTTGCACCACTTCAAACATCGCCGCGCTTTGTTTTACGCGCCTGTGTTCGCCGATTTGATGATGCAGCGCACGCCGACTTGGTTGGCAACAGCGAAAATAGACGCGGTGTTGCCCATGCCTTTGAGTCGCGAACGTTTGCTGGAACGCGGTTTCAATCAAAGCGCGGAGTTGCTGCGTTGTTTGGCGGTGCATTTTTCGTGGACGGTTTTGCCCGAAGATGCCGTCTGCAGACGGCACGCCGTGCCACAAAGTACCTTACCGTTCGCTGAACGCCAAAATAATGTTAAAGGCATATTTTCAGTGAATTTTGATGTTAAGAAACGTAATCTGTTGTTAATTGATGATGTTTTTACCAGCGGCGCGAGTTTGCGCGAGTTGGCGAGAACGCTTAAAAAATCGGGTGCTGGCGAGATTTTTGCGTGGACGCTGGCACGCAGCCAAGTGAAAAATTTTTGACCAAAGTGGCAATGTGGGGCATAGTGTCGCACTTCAAATCAAATCCAAAATCATGAATTTAAGCGCAAATCATGTTTACTGTTGTCCTTTTTCAGCCTGAAATTCCGCCCAACACAGGCAATATTATTCGTTTATGTGCCAACACGGGAGCGGAGTTGCATTTGGTGAAACCCTTGGGTTTTCCCTTGGACGACAGCAAAATGAAACGCGCAGGTTTGGATTACCATGAATTTGCACGCGTCATCGTGCATGAGAATTTCGCCGATTGCGTGGCGGCACTGGCAGGCAGACGCATTTTTGCGCTCACCACTAAAGGCAGCCAACGCCACGACCAAGCGAATTTTCAAGCGGGCGACGTGTTTTTGTTTGGCCCAGAAACGCGCGGTTTGCCCGCCGACATTTTGGACAGTTTGCCTGCCGAACAAAAATTGCGCTTGCCGATGAAAGCAGGCAGCAGAAGCATGAATTTATCGAATACCGTTGCCGTGATGTTGTTTGAAGCATGGCGACAAAACGATTTTGCAGACGGCAATTGACACAGGTGCCGTCTGCAAATCAACAACAGCCGTAGAAGCATAAAAACAGAATCGGCAGAGAAAGCGTCAAGCGTTTGTTTAAACCGTTGTCGCCATCTCAACAACCTTTTTAACTCCAGAATAGGACTTTGTTTTGACTCAAGCCAAACATACTTTTTTCGTGGGTGGATTAGCCGCCTTGTTTTTAACCGCATCAGCACACGCCGAATTGAGCAACGCGCCAACCGAAGCCGCCGTTGCCCACACTCAAGATTTGAGTGCTGAATACATTAAAGCAGAGCCTTTGCATCGCACCGCCAACTTGAGCTATCAAGTGGCAGGCAAGCGTTACACGCCACAAAAGAAAGTAGGAGCGTTTAGTCAAACAGGTAAAGCATCTTGGTATGGCCCTGGTTTTCACGGCAAAAAAACCGCCAGCGGCGAGCGTTTTAATATGAATGCTTTAACGGCAGCACATCGCACCTTGCCGATTCCAAGTTATGTGAAAGTAACGAATTTATCGAATGGTCGCGAAGTGGTGGTGAAAATCAATGACCGCGGTCCATTCCACGGTAACCGCGTGTTGGATTTGTCTAAAGCCGCTGCGCACAAACTGGGTTTTGTGCACCAAGGTTCGGCAAACGTGAAAATTGAACAAATCGTGCCAAGCAAAAAAGCGATTTAATTCAAACGATTTCATTTAACATTTCATTTTTAAAATGACGAAAACAACAGCCTGTTTTGCAGGCTGTTTTTCTGCGTTTTATGGTTTGGCAAATCCAGTATTTGCCGCAATAGGACAACATCATGATTAGCCGTTTAACAGGTAAGCTGATTGAAAAGCAACCGCCGCAAGTGGTGATTGACGTGCAGGGCGTGGCGTATGAAGTGGACGTTTCGATGCAAACGTTTTACCTTTTGCCCGCGCTCAATGAAACGGTGCAATTGTTCACCCAGCTGATTGTGCGTGAAGATGCGCATTTATTGTTTGGTTTTGCCACGCAAAGCGAACGAGCGACTTTTCGCCAGCTGATTAAAGTGAGCGGCATCGGTGCGAAAACCGCGTTGGGCATTTTGAGTGCGATGAATGCGGACGAGTTGGCGCAGGCGGTGGCACAAGAAGATGTGAAACGTTTGTCGTCTGCTCCTGGCATCGGCAAGAAAACCGCCGAACGGATGATTTTGGAATTGCGTGGCAAGTTGGCAACGAGCGATGTGGCAACGGGTTTGTTCGCCCCTGCAGACGGCAATCGTGATGAAAGCGATGATATTGTCAGCACCTTGCTGGCTTTGGGCTACAACGAACGCGAAGCGCGTGCGGCGATTAAGGACATTCCTGCTGGGGTGGACGTGGGCGAGGGCGTGCGTTTGGCATTGAAAAATATGTTGAAATGATGAACGCGCGTTTTTGAGCGGCGGTTCAGTTTAGTTCAGGCAAACGGTTTATCGGGATTGTTTCTTGATACGCAAAACACCTTTGCTCAAATCGCGCTGTTTTGTGGCGCGACAAAGTTTTATAGTCGAATAAATTTAGAATGAGACAAGGCGCGAAGCCGAAGACAGTACAAGTAGTACGGCGAGGCGAAGCAACGCTGTATCATTTAAAATTTAAAAGACTATATCATGCGCGAATAGCGAAATGCATTGCTTATGCCGTCTGCAGACGGCATCATTTTTTAGGTTAAATATATGTTTAATAAAATATTTTCTTGGTTTGAAAATCGGATTGAAACCTATCCAGATGCCGAACCGATAACGCCAAATAAAGGTTTGTGGCCGTTTATTTGGAGCAGCATGGAAGGCGTGCGCGGCTGGATTTTGGTGCTGGCGGTGCTGACTGTTGGCACGGGCATTATGGAAGCCTTGCTGTTTCAGTTTATGGGCAAAGTGGTGGACTGGCTGGGCAAATACACGCCCGAAACTTTGCTGTCGGAGCAGGGGTGGGCATTGCTCGGCATGGCGGCTTTACTGGTGTTTTCGATTTTTTGGCACTTCATTGCATCGAATGTGCGCCTGCAAACCTTGCAAGGCGTGTTTCCGATGCGTTTGCGTTGGAACTTCCATCGCCTGATGCTCAACCAAAGTTTGAGTTTTTACCACGATGAATTTGCGGGACGCGTGTCGGCAAAAGTGATGCAGACGGCATTAGCGGTACGCGACACGGTGATGACGATTGCCGATATGGTGGTGTATGTTTTGGTGTATTTCATCACCTCGGGCGTGATTTTGGCGGCATTGGATGCGTGGCTGCTGTTGCCATTTGTGTTGTGGATTGTGCTGTTTGGTACAGTGATGCGCGTGCTGATTCCGCGTTTGTCGCAAACGGCGCAACGCCAAGCAGACGCACGCAGTTTGATGTCGGGTCGCGTAACCGATGCTTATTCTAATATCACCACGGTGAAACTGTTTTCACACGGCGCGCGCGAAGCGGCGTATGCCAAGCAATCGATGCAAGAGTTTATGCACACGGTACACGCCCAAATGCGTTTGGCAACCACGTTGGACATCAGCGTGTTCAGCGTCAATATGTTGCTGACTTTGTCCACCACCGCACTGGGCGTGTGGCTGTGGCATCAAGGGCAAGTGGGCGTGGGTGCGATTGCCACCGCCACTGCAATGGCTTTGCGCATCAATGGTTTATCGCAATTTATTATGTGGGAGTCGGCGCGTTTGTTTGAAAACATCGGCACGGTCAATGACGGCATGCAAACCTTGTCTAAACCGCAAACCATCGTAGACAAACCAGCCGCTTTGCCGCTGAAAGTGTCAGACGGCATCATTCGTTTTGAAGATGTGGATTTTGGCTATGAAGAAGGCAAAACCCTGCTCAATGGCTTCAATTTGGAAATCAAAGCAGGCGAAAAAGTCGGTTTAATCGGGCGTTCGGGCGCAGGCAAATCAACGATTGTGAACCTATTATTGCGTTTTTATGAACCGAAAAACGGCAACATCACCATTGACGGACAAGACGTGCGCGACATCACCCAAGAATCGCTGCGTGCCCAAATCGGTTTGGTCACGCAAGACACCAGTTTGTTGCATCGTTCGGTGCGCGACAACATCGTTTACGGTCGCCCCAAAGCCAGCGATGAAGAAATGATTTCCGCTGCCGAACGCGCTGAAGCCGCCAACTTCATTCCCGATTTATACGATGCCAAAGGCAGACGCGGCTACGATGCCCACGTTGGCGAGCGCGGCGTGAAATTGTCGGGCGGACAAAGACAGCGCATTGCCATTGCCCGCGTGATGCTCAAAGACGCACCGATTTTGTTGTTGGATGAAGCCACCAGCGCGCTCGATAGCGAAGTGGAAGCAGCGATTCAAGAAAGTTTGGACAAAATGATGGCAAACAAAACCGTCATCGCCATTGCTCATCGCCTCTCTACCATCGCCGCGATGGACAGACTGATTGTGCTGGACAAAGGCAAAATTGTGGAACAAGGTACGCACGCCGAACTGTTGGCACAAAAAGGTTTGTACGCCAAACTTTGGTCGCGTCAAAGCGGCGGTTTCTTGAACAGCGAAGCGTAAAAACCGCTTCATGCGTGTTGACACACCTAAAAACAAAACGATGCCGTCTGCGATTTGAGTAAGAGTTGCAGACGGCATTTTTCTGTTTTTTTGATGTTTACAAACACTGCTACAATTTAGCTTTTGCTTGCTTTGGCGAACCTTATTCGAGTAAGCGCGGCGAGTGAATCGTATTTTTGAACATTATTTGGGCAAAGCAAGGGCGTTCAGCGCGATTTGGAATGGAAGTAGGTGCGCCAATCGCTTTATTTTGTTTGGAGTGAAAAGGCGAACCATGAAAGGTCAAATTTTAGACGTTACCGTTCAAATCAGCGAAGGCATCATTTCGGCAGATGATGGCAATCGCTATGTTTTTGCGTTTAGCGAATGGCGCGAACTCGATTTCCCACAACGCGCCATGCGCGTGGATTTTGATGTGAATGCAGACGGCAAAGCGGTTGCGGTTTATAAAGAATTGCCTGTCGCTCATGCGCCAGTCGTGAGTTTAGAAAAAGACAATTTAGCTTCGGCAATGAATGTGAACAGAGAATACGCCGCGCCTGCGCCAGCGATTGCCGCCAGAGAGACCGCCGTTTATCAAGCCACTTATCCGCAGGGTGTTTATCAGAATGTTGCACCAAATACCGCAGCAGATTTGTCATTGTGGGATTATTTTGTTGCTGGCTTGACTAAAAAACGCAGCGATTTTTCAGGGCGTGCCAGACGCAAAGAGTTTTGGGGATTTTCACTGTTTTATTTTATTCTTATCGGATTGCCATTAACGCTGGTTAGCAATTTTTTGGGGTTCATAATAGACAGGGTTGATGAGGTTTCAGGAGGAATGGTTGCTATTGCTATATTGTTTATGGTTTTTGCAATATACATGAGTATTCCTGCTTGGGCTGTCGCTGCGCGTCGTTTACATGACACGGGGCGTTCAGGTTGGTGGCAGTTGCTTGTCTTTATTCCTATAGTTAATTTCTTTGCTTGGATTGTTTTGTTGATTTTCTATTGCCAAGACAGCCAAGCAGGAGACAATCAATACGGCAGAAATCCCAAAGCCTGATTTCATTTTTCATCTCAAAACAGCACTTCGGTGCTGTTTTTTGTTGTTATTTTTGTGAATTTTAAATGAGAATAAGTTGCAGACGGCATTTTATGTCTTTTATTGTTTATTTTTGGTTTACCTTTAGCATAAAATTGCAATATTTATAAATTGTGAAATTATGTTTGATAAATAAAAAGAAAGCATGATGAATGATGAAGGCTTGGTCAAAACTTTCCTAAAGGCTGTTATTTTGTAACAATGAATAAACGGTTTGATGAATGTTTTTATTGAATTTTCTGTTGAAAATTCGGGCGATTTGGTAAGAAATGCTGTCTGCAGACGGCATGATTTTTCGTTAAGAAACTGTTAATAGCTTTTATAAATAAATTTATAAATAATAACCATTCTCAATTAGTTATTGAAATTATTCAGTTTTTTTTGCAGAAAAATGCTGAAGTAACTTTAAATTAACGTTAAATTTCGCTACAATTAGCCAGATTTATTCCAGCTATTTTGCGTCAATTATTAGGTGGCAAGCCATGTTAGCAAATTACTTTCCCGTGCTGATTTTTATTTTAATCGGCTTATTTGCGGGTATTCTTTTCCTGCTTTTGGGCAATATTTTGGGCCCAAAACGCCATTATCGTGAGAAAGATGCGCCGTTTGAATGTGGTTTTGAAGCATTTGAAAACGCGCGTATGAAGTTTGACGTGCGTTATTACTTGGTGGCGATTTTGTTCATCTTGTTTGATTTGGAAGTGGCGTTCATGATTCCTTGGGCGGTGGTGTTTAAGGAATTGTTGGCGCAAACGGGCGCGTATGCGTTCTGGTCTATGTTTGTGTTCATCGTTTTATTGACGGTGGGCTTTGTTTATGAGTGGAAAAAAGGTGCGCTGGAATGGGAATAGAAGGCGTTTTGAATAAGGGCTTCGTAACCGCCAGCGCGGATACGGTGCTTAAT
This sequence comes from Neisseria sp., assembly GCA_030531795.1. Lineage (GTDB taxonomy): Bacteria > Pseudomonadota > Gammaproteobacteria > Burkholderiales > Neisseriaceae > Neisseria. The sequence continues at coordinate 53,539 of JAUNMN010000002.1, read as the reverse complement.
TATGTGCGTACGGGTTCTTTGTGGCCAGTAACCTTTGGTTTGGCGTGCTGCGCGGTGGAAATGATGCAAGCGGGTGCGTCTCGTTACGACCTTGACCGCTTCGGTATTATTTTCCGTCCGTCTCCACGTCAGTCGGATTTGATGATTGTGGCAGGCACTTTGTGCAACAAAATGGCTCCTGCTTTGCGCCGCGTCTACGACCAAATGGCTGAACCGCGTTGGGTGTTGTCTATGGGTTCATGTGCCAACGGTGGCGGTTATTATCATTATTCTTATTCAGTGGTGCGTGGTTGCGACCGCATCGTGCCTGTTGATGTTTATGTGCCAGGTTGTCCGCCCACTGCGGAAGCCTTGATTTATGGCTTGATTCAGTTGCAGGGCAAAATCAAACGCACTTACACCATTGCCCGCAACTAGGAGCGAAAAATGCACGTGATTGATTTACAAAAAGCAGTGCAGACGGCATTGGGCGACAAGGCTTTGTCGGTGGTGTTGGCGTTTGACGAAGTAACGGTTGAATGTTCGGCAGAACATTATTTGGCTGTGATGCAAACTTTGCGCGACCAAGACGATTTGCACTTTGAATCTTTGGTGGATTTGTGTGGCGTGGATTACAGCACTTATCGCAACGAGGAATGGAATGGCAAGCGTTTTGCGGTGGTGAGCCAGTTGGTGTCGGTGCAAAACAATCAGCGCATTCGTGTGCGTGTGTGGGCAGATGACGACGATTTTCCCGTGGTGGAAACCGTAACCGAGTTATACAACAGCGCCGATTGGTATGAACGCGAAGCCTTTGATTTGTATGGCATCATGTTTAATAACCACCCAGATTTACGCCGCATTTTGACCGATTATGGCTTTGTGGGGCATCCATTCCGCAAAGATTTCCCGATTTCGGGTCATATGGAAATGCGTTACGATGAAGTTGAAAAACGCGTGGTTTATCAACCTGTTAGCATAGAGCCGCGTGAGATTACCCCACGCATTGTTCGCGAGGAGCATTACGGTGGCTAATAAATTAAGAAATTACACGATTAACTTTGGCCCGCAACACCCTGCAGCACACGGCGTGTTGCGTATGGTGTTGGAGTTGGACGGCGAAACCATTGTTCGTGCTGACCCACACATCGGTTTGTTGCACCGCGGCACAGAAAAATTGGCGGAAACGCGCACTTATTTGCAAGCCTTGCCGTATATGGATCGCTTGGACTATGTGTCGATGATGGTGAACGAGCAAGCGTATTGCTTGGCGATTGAAAAATTGGCGAGCATTGAAGTGCCTGAACGCGCCAAATACATTCGCACCATGTTTGCTGAAGTAACGCGTATTTTGAATCACTTGATGGGCATCGGTTCGCACGCTTTGGATATTGGTGCGATGACCGTGTTCTTGTACGCTTTCCGCGAACGCGAAGAGTTGATGGACTTGTATGAAGCGGTGTCGGGTGCGCGTATGCACGCGGCGTATTTCCGCCCAGGTGGCGTATACCGCGATTTGCCCGACTTCATGCCGAAATACGAAAGCAGCAAATTCCGCAACAGCAAAGTATTGAAAAAACTCAATGAAGCGCGCGAAGGCACGATGTTGGATTTCATCGAAGCCTTTACCGAGCGTTTTCCAAGTTGTGTAGATGAATACGAAAGCCTGTTGACCGACAACCGTATTTGGAAACAACGTACGGTTGGCATCGGCGTAGTGTCGCCTGAACGTGCTTTGCAAAAAGGCTTTACGGGCGTGATGTTGCGCGGTTCGGGCATTGAGTGGGATTTGCGTAAGAAAACGCCATACGATGCTTATGCGGCGATGGATTTTGATATTCCCGTTGGCGTGAACGGCGACTGTTACGACCGCTATTTGTGCCGTATTGCCGAAATGCGTGAGTCAAATCGCATCATCAAACAATGCGTACAATGGCTTAAAGCTAACCCAGGTCCTGTGATTACCGATAATACTAAAGTTGCGCCGCCTAAACGTACCGACATGAAATTGGGCATGGAAGATTTGATTCACCATTTCAAATTGTTTACCGAAGGCATGCACGTTCCTGAAGGTGAGACTTACAGTGCGGTGGAACACCCTAAAGGCGAATTTGGTATTTACATGATTTCAGACGGTGCAAATAAGCCATATCGCTTAAAAATCCGCGCTCCAGGTTTTGCTCACTTGCAAGGCATGGACGAAATGGCACGCGGACACATGCTCGCTGACGTGGTGGCGATTATTGGTACGCAAGACATCGTATTCGGAGAGGTGGACCGCTAATGTTATCCGCAGAATCTTTACAACAAATTGATGTTGAGTTGGCAAAATATCCTGCCGACCAACGCCGTTCGGCAGTGATGGGTGCTTTGCGCATTGCCCAAGTAGAAAAACGTTGGTTGAGTGCCGAATTGATTGAATACGTTGCCAACTATATTGGCATTGCCCCTGCGGCGGCGTATGAAGTTGCCAGCTTTTATAATATGTATGACTTGGCACCTGTTGGCAAATACAAACTCACAGTTTGCACCAACTTGCCTTGTGCTTTGCGTGGTGGCGTTCATGCAGGCGAATATTTAAAACAAAAATTGGGCATCGGCTACGGCGAAACCACTGCAGACGGCATGTACACTTTAGTAGAAGGCGAGTGCATGGGTGCGTGTGGCGATGCGCCTGTGATGTTGGTGAACAACCACAAAATGTGCAGCTTCATGACTGAAGATGCGATTGAAGCCAAGTTGGCAGAATTAAACTGATGCCGTCTGCAGACGGCATGGTCTCAAAAATAAAAAACAAATAGGCAAATAAAATGGCTATTTTTCAATCAGGTGTCATTTTTGACCAAGTGGACACCCACGACCCAAACTGTTGGACGCTGGAGGCTTATCAATCACGCGGCGGCTATCAGGCATTGCGTAAAATTTTGAGCGAACAAATTTCGCAAGGCGATGTGATTGATGAAGTGAAAGCATCGGGTTTGCGTGGACGTGGCGGCGCAGGTTTCCCAACGGGTTTGAAGTGGAGCTTTATGCCACGTTCATTCCCAGGTGCGAAGTATGTGGTGTGTAACACAGACGAAGGCGAACCAGGCACATTCAAAGACCGCGACATCATCATGTTCAATCCACATTCTTTGATTGAAGGCATGATTATTGCGGGCTACGCCATGGGTGCGGAAGCGGGCTACAACTACATTCACGGCGAGATTTTTGAAGGCTTTGAGCGTTTTGAAGTCGCACTTGCCGAAGCACGCGCTGCAGGCTTTTTGGGCAAAAACATCATGGGCTTGGGTTTTGACTTTGAACTCTTTGCTCATCATGGTTATGGCGCATACATTTGCGGCGAAGAAACCGCTTTGTTGGAAAGTTTGGAAGGCAAAAAAGGTCAGCCGCGCTTCAAACCGCCGTTCCCAGCGTCTTTTGGTTTGTATGGCAAACCAACCACGATTAACAACACCGAAACCTTCTCTTCAGTGCCATTCATCATTCGCGACAGCGGCAAAGTGTTTGCCGAAAAAGGCATTGAAAACGCAGGCGGCACAAAATTATTTTCTATTTCGGGACACGTTGAACGCCCAGGTAACTACGAAGTGCCTTTGGGTACGCCATTTGCCGAATTGTTGGCGATGGCTGGCGGCATGAAAGACGGCAAAAAACTGAAAGCCGTGATTCCAGGGGGTTCATCAGCACCTGTATTGCCTGCCGACATCATGATGTCTTTGAACATGGACTACGACAGCATCGCTAAAGCAGGTTCAATGTTGGGTTCGGGTGCAGTGATTGTGATGGACGAAGACGTGTGCATGGTCAAAGCCTTGGAGCGTTTGAGCTATTTCTATCACGAAGAATCGTGCGGTCAATGTACGCCATGCCGTGAAGGCACAGGCTGGCTTTATCGCGTGGTGCATCGCATCGCTACAGGCAAAGGTCGCCCTGAAGACTTGGAATTGCTGGATTCGGTCGGCAACAATATGGCAGGTCGCACAATTTGTGCTTTGGCAGACGCGGCGGTTTTCCCTGTACGCAGTTTCACCAAACATTTCCGCCACGAGTTTGAACACTATATTCAACACGGCGGTCCAGCCAAACCCCATAAATGGTGCTGATGCTGCAGACGGCATCGCTAACGAGAGCAACAGAATTATCTTTGCGTAACTAGGAAACAAACCATGTTACATATTCAAATTGATGGTAAAGAAGTATCGGTAGAGCAAGGCGCAACCGTGATGGAAGCGGCGCACAAGCTCGGCACTTACATTCCGCATTTCTGCTACCACAAAAAATTATCCATCGCCGCCAACTGCCGTATGTGCTTGGTGGAAGTGGAAAAAGCCCCCAAACCTTTGCCAGCCTGTGCCACGCCTGTAACCGATGGCATGGTGGTGCATACCCATTCGCCTAAAGCCAAACAAGCACAAGAAGGCGTGATGGAATTTTTATTGATTAACCACCCATTAGACTGTCCGATTTGCGACCAAGGTGGCGAATGTCAATTGCAAGATTTGGCTGTGGGTTATGGCAAATCAGGTAGCCGCTATCAAGAAGAAAAACGCAGCGTGGTGGGCAAAGACATGGGCCCCTTGGTGTCGGCGGAAGAAATGAGCCGCTGCATTCACTGTACCCGTTGTGTGCGTTTCACCGAAGAAATCGCGGGTATGCAAGAAATCGCGATGGCAAACCGTGGCGAGTTTTCAGAAATCATGCCATTCATCGGCAAAGCGGTGGAAACCGAATTGTCGGGCAATGTGATTGATTTGTGTCCTGTTGGCGCATTGACCAGCAAACCGTTCCGCTACGACGCACGTTCGTGGGAATTGAGCCGCCGTAAAACCATTTCGGCACACGATTCTTTGGGCAGCAATTTAATCGTGCAAACTAAAGACCACACCGTTCGCCGCGTTTTGCCTTTAGAAAACGAAGCGATTAACGAGTGCTGGATTGCCGACCGCGACCGCTTCTCTTACGAAGGTTTCTACCACAACAGCCGCTTGACCACGCCAAAAATCAAACACGGCGGCGAGTGGCAAGATGTGGATTGGCAAACCGCTTTAGATTATGTGCGTCATACATTTGAGTGCATTGCAAACGCAGACGGCAAAGACAGTATCGGTGTGTTGGCAAACGCGTCTAACACCGTTGAAGAATTGTATTTGACCAAAAAACTGGCAGCCGCTTTGGGCGTTGCTCACGTTTCTACTCGCCTGCGCGAACAAGACAAACGCGTTTCAAGCGGCATCAAAGGCGCGGCTTGGTTGGGTCAAAGCATTGAAGATTTGGCGAAAAACGAAGCGGTTTTGATTGTCGGTGCGAACTTGCGTCAAGAGCAGCCTTTATTGACTGCACGTTTGCGTCGTGCTGCGAAAAATGGTATGCAAATCAGCTTGTTGGCTTCGCAAAAAGAAGAATTGCACATGCCTTTGCAAACGCATGAAGTGGCGCACCCAAATGAGTGGGCGAACTATTTGAACAACTTGCTCTCGCAAGAAAACGCCACTGCAGACGGCATCAAAAACGCCGAAAAAGCCGCGATTATCTTGGGTGCAGAAGCACAAAATCACCCAGAATACGCCGCGATTTATACAGCAGCACAACAATTGGCACAAGCGACTGGTGCGACTTTGGGCGTGTTGCCACAAGGTGCGAACAGCGTGGGCGCGGACGTGTTGGGCGTGAACACAGGCGAAAACGCCAGCGAAATGTTGGCTGCCAACAAAAAATTGGTAATGTTGTTGAACGTTGAACCAGAAATGGATTTGGTAGGCGGCGCAAAAGCGATTGAGTCGTTGAAACAAGCGCAAAGCGTGATGGCGTTTACCGCATTTGAAAGCGAAGCCTTGCGCGAAGTATGCGATGTGTTGTTGCCGATTTCGCCATTCAGCGAAACTTCGGGCAGCTTCATCAATATGGAAGGTCGAGTGCAATCGTTCCATGGCGTTGTCAAAGGCTTGGGCGAATCTCGTCCATTGTGGAAAGTTTTGCGCGTGTTGGGCAATGTGTTCGGCGTTCAAGGTTTTGATTACACCGCCAGCGAAGAAGTATTGAAAGAAGCCTTGGCAGCTGGCGATGTGGCAAGCAAATTGAACAACGCGGCAAATGTGAACGCGACAGCACTGCAGACGGCAGCAAACTTGGTGCGCGTTGGCGGCGTGGGCATGTATCACGGCGATGCGATTGTGCGTCGTGCCACATCATTGCAACAAACCAGCCACGCACAAGTGCCAGCAGCACGCGTGAACCCACAAACTTTAGCTGCTTTGGGTTTGGCAGACAAAACCGAAGCCATTGCCAAACAAGGCAATGCCAGCGTGAAAGTACGTTTGTTGGCGGACAATACTTTGCCGCAAAACGTGGTACACCTGCCTTTACACAGCGACAACGCTGCTTTAGGTGATTTGATGAACACTATTGAATTGGCAGGAGTGTAAATCATGCAAGAATGGTTTCAAACCCTGTTCGCCGCCACTTTGGGCTTGGGCGAAATCGGCAACGACATCGGTTGGATTGTTTCCATCTTGGTCAAAATCGTGATTATTTTATTGCCACTGATTTTAACCGTTGCCTATTTGACTTATTTTGAACGTAAAGTCATCGGCTATATGCAGTTGCGCGTTGGCCCGAACGTTACAGGTCCATTTGGCTTGATTCAGCCTTTTGCCGACGTATTGAAACTTTTGTTTAAAGAAGTTACCCGTCCAAGCGCATCGAATAAAGCCTTGTTCTACATCGGCCCGATGATGTCGCTTGCACCAGCGTTTGCCGCATGGGCAGTGATTCCATTTAATGAAGAATGGATTTTGACTAATGTAGACGCAGGTTTGCTGTTTATCTTGATGATTACTTCATTGTCGGTTTACGGCGTGATTATCGCAGGTTGGGCATCAAACTCTAAATACTCATTCTTGGGCGCGATGCGTTCATCGGCACAAACCATTTCTTATGAAATCGCCATGAGTGCCGCATTGGTGTGCGTGATTATGGTGTCGGGTAGTTTGAACTTCAAAGAAATCGTGGCTGCGCAAGCAACAGGCATTGCAGGCGGCTCAATTTTCTCTTGGAACTGGTTTACCTTGTTCCCCGTATTCATTGTGTACTTGATTTCTGCAGTTGCCGAAACCAACCGTGCGCCGTTTGACGTTGCCGAGGGCGAGTCAGAAATCGTGGCGGGTTTCCACGTGGAATATTCAGGTTTTGCATTCGCCTTATTCTTCTTGGCGGAATACATTTTCATGATTTTGATTGGCGCATTAACCGCCATCATGTTCTTGGGTGGCTGGTTATCGCCATTCCCACAAAGCTGGGGCTTTATCGGCGCACCAAGCGCGTTTTGGATGTTTGCCAAAATGGCGTTCATTTTGTATGGCTATTTATGGATTCGTGCCACTTTCCCACGTTATCGTTATGACCAAATCATGCGTTTGGGTTGGAAAGTATTGATTCCAGTTGGTTTTATCTGCATTGCAGCACTGGGCTTGTGGATGAGTACGCCCTTATCGTTGTGGAAATAAGGGGAGAGTAGAGTATGGCTAATTTTGTAAAAACCTTTTTGCTGGGCGAGTTGGTGTCTGGCATGGGCGTTACGCTGAAAAACTTTTTCAAGCGTAAAGAAACGATTATGTTCCCCGAAGAGAAAACGCCGCAATCGGTGCGTTTTCGTGGTTTGCACGCGCAACGCCGTTATCCAAATGGCGAAGAGCGTTGCATTGCCTGCAAACTGTGTGAAGCGGTTTGTCCCGCGATGGCAATCAATATTGAATCGGAGCAACGTGCAGACGGTACGCGCCGCACCACGCGTTACGATATTGACTTAACCAAGTGTATTTTCTGTGGTTTTTGCGAAGAAGCGTGTCCAGTAGACGCGATTGTGGAAACCCATATTTTGGAATACCACGGCGAAAAACGTGGTGATTTGCACTACACCAAACCGATGCTGTTGGCGATTGGCGATAAATACGAAGCAGAAATTGCCAAACGCAAAGCAGCCGATGCACCGTATCGTTAAGGAGCAGAGTGATGACTTTTTCTTTGATTCTGTTCTATGTTTTGGCAGCGATTGTGCTGTTTGGTGCGGTGAAAACCGTAACTGCGAAAAACCCTGTACATGCCGCTTTGTATTTGGTGCTGACTTTCTGTATGAGCGCGATGATTTGGATGCTGATGCAGGCAGAGTTTTTGGGCATTACTTTGGTGGTGGTGTATGTTGGCGCGGTGATGGTGTTGTTCCTGTTCGTGGTGATGATGCTCAATATTGACATTGAGGAAATGCGTCAAGGTTTCTGGCGCAATGCACCCGTTGCGTTTGTGGTGGGCGTGTTGATGGCGGTGGTGCTGATTTTGATTTTAGTTGCACCCGAAACCGATTTGGCAGCGTTTGGCATCATGAAAGACATTCCTGCTGATTACAGCAATGTGCGCGATTTGGGTATGCAACTTTACACCACTTATTTGTTACCGTTTGAGTTGGCAGCGGTGTTGTTGGTGTTGGGCATGGTGGCAGCGATTGCCTTGGTGCATCGTAAAACCGTTAATCCGAAATACATCAATCCTGCAGACCAAGTGAAAGTAGATGCCAAAAAAGGTCGTATGCGCATGGTGAAAATGGAAACTGCGGTGCAAGTGCCGTCTGCAGTGGCAGATGAAGCCAGTGAAAACGCAGGGGAGGGCAAAGCATGATTACGATTACACATTATTTGGTGTTGGCGGCTTTATTGTTCGGCATCAGCGCGATGGGCATTTTCATGAACCGCAAAAACGTGTTGGTTTTGCTGATGTCCATTGAATTGATGTTGTTGGCGGTTAATTTCAACTTTATCGCCTTCTCGCAATACTTGGGCGACACCGCAGGACAAATTTTCGTCTTTTTCGTATTAACCGTTGCCGCTGCAGAATCGGCAATCGGTTTGGCAATCATGGTTTTGGTATACCGCAATCGTAAAACCATTAACGTTACTGAATTGAATCATCTTCAAGGTTAATCGGGAGCAAAACAATAATGAACGACATGACTTTGTATCTAACGATAGCCTTATTGCCGCTGGCAGGTTCGATTATTGCGGGTTTGTTTGGCAATAAAATCGGACGTGCCGCGTCGCACAGCGTAACGATTTTGGGTGTGGCGATTTCTGCCGTGTTGTCTGCCTATGTTTTATACGGTTTCATCAATGGCTCGCGTGGCAAATTTGATGAAAACGTCTACACATGGCTGACCATGGGTGGCATTGAGTTTTCGGTTGGCTTCTTGGTAGACACGCTCACCGCGATGATGATGGTGGTGGTAACGTCTGTATCGCTGATGGTACACATCTACACCATCGGCTATATGCACGATGAAAAAGTTGGCTACCAACGCTTTTTCAGCTATATCTCATTGTTTACATTCAGTATGTTGATGCTGATTATGTCCAACAACTTCATTCAGTTATTCTTCGGCTGGGAAGCTGTGGGCTTGGTGTCATACTTATTGATTGGTTTCTACTTTAAACGCGACACGGCGATTTTCGCCAACTTAAAAGCGTTTTTGGTGAACCGTGTCGGCGACTTCGGTTTCATCTTGGGCATTGGCTTGGTGTTGGCGTATTTTGGCGGCAGCTTGCGTTATCAAGATGTGTTTGCCTATTTGCCGCAACTGCAGACGGCAACGATTAGCATTTTACCTGGTTTGGAATGGTCTTTGATTACCGCAACTTGCTTGCTGTTGTTTGTCGGTGCGATGGGTAAATCGGCGCAGTTCCCTTTACACGTTTGGTTGCCAGACTCAATGGAAGGTCCAACCCCGATTTCGGCTTTGATTCACGCCGCAACCATGGTAACAGCTGGTTTATTCATGGTGTCGCGTATGTCGCCGATGTATGAAATGAGCAGCACCGCACTCAGCACCATTATGGTGATTGGCGCGATTACCGCTTTGTTCATGGGCTTTTTGGGTACGATTCAAAACGACATCAAACGCGTGGTGGCGTATTCAACTTTGTCGCAATTGGGTTATATGACGGTTGCTTTGGGCGTGTCGGCTTATTCGGTTGCCATGTTCCATGTGATGACACACGCATTCTTTAAAGCCTTGCTGTTCCTGGCAGCGGGCAGCGCGATTATCGGTATGCACCACGACCAAGATATGCGTCATATGGGTAATTTGAAAAAATACATGCCGATTACATGGATTACGATGTTGATTGGTAATCTGTCTTTGATTGGCACACCATTTTTCGCAGGTTTCTACTCAAAAGATTCGATTATTGAAGCGGCAAAAGCCAGCACATTGCCTGGTAGCGGTTTTGCCTATTTTGCGGTGTTGGCAAGCGTGTTTGTTACGGCGTTTTACGCGTTCCGTCAATACTTTATGGTATTCCACGGCAAAGAAAAATGGCGTGAAGTGGCTCATGACGACCATCATCATGCACATGATGAACACGCGCATGATGAACACGAGGAACATCATCATGGCTTGTCGCCGAACGACAACCCACACGAAAGTCCATGGGTGGTTACTTTGCCATTGATTTTATTGGCAATTCCGTCGGTGATGATTGGTTATGTGGCGATTGAACCGATGTTGTATGGCGACTTCTTTAAAGATGTGATTTTCATCAATCACGAAGCACACCCAACCATGACGGTGATGAAAGAAGCGTTCCACGGTCCATTGGGCATGGTGAGCCACAGCTTGCATACTCCAGTGTTGTACTTGGCAATCGCGGGCGTGGTAACGGCTTGGTTCTTGTATGTGAAAGCGCCGCATTTGCCAGCGAAAATCGCAGCAGCGTTCAAACCGATTTATCAATTGTTGGAAAACAAATATTTCTTGGACACGATTTACTTCAATGTGTTTGCCAAAGGCAGCCGTGCATTGGGTAGCTTCTTCTGGAAAGTGTGCGACAGCTTGTTGATTGACAATGCAGTGGTAAACGGTTCGGCGAAATTGGTGGGCGCGGTTGCGGCACAGGTTCGCAAAATGCAAACAGGCTTTATTTACACTTACGCCGCCTTTATGGTGTTTGGTGTGTTGGCTTTGGTGCTGACGCTGTTTTGGGGCTTGTTGGTAAAATAAGTGCAAGATTTAATTAAGAAAACAGGTTATGACTATGTTTAACAATCTCCTTAGCTTGGCTATTTGGATTCCCATCGTTGCGGGCTTGTTGGTGCTGGCAACGGGTTCAGATAGTCGTGCATCTTTGGCGCGGATTTTGGCGTTTATCGGTGCATTGGCAGGCTTTTTGGTTACCTTGCCTTTATTTACAGGCTTCGACCGCTTGAGCAGCGCGTATCAATTCGTGGAGTTCCATCCATGGATTCCAGCGTTCAACATCAACTACGCCTTGGGTGCAGACGGCATCTCGGTTTTGTTCATCATTTTGAACGCCTTCATCACGCTGATGGTGGTGTTGGCAGGTTGGGAAGTGATTCAAAAACGTGCAGCGCAATACATGGCGGCGTTTTTGATTATGTCGGGTTTGATTAACGGTGCATTTGCCGCACAAGACGCGATTTTGTTCTATGTGTTCTTTGAGGGCATGCTGATTCCGTTGTATCTGATTATCGGTATGTGGGGCGGTCCGCGTCGCGTATATGCTTCAGTAAAACTGTTTTTGTATACCTTATTGGGTTCGCTGTTGATGCTGGTGGCGATGATTTACTTGTCGTTCCAAACTGGCGGTAGCTTCTCAATCGTAGACTTCCAAAACTTAAAACACATTCCATTGGGCGTTCAACAATTATTGTTCATCGCATTCTTCTTGTCGTTTGCGGTGAAAGTGCCGATGTTCCCCGTGCATACTTGGTTGCCTGATGCCCACGTGGAAGCACCAACTGGCGGTTCGATGGTGTTGGCAGCGATTACTTTGAAAATCGGTGCATACGGCTTCTTGCGTTTCATTTTGCCGATTTTGCCAGACGCTTCGCGTTATTTCGCACCTGCTGTGATTGTGTTGAGCTTGATTGCGGTGATTTACATCGGCATGGTGGCTTTGGTGCAAACCGATATGAAAAAACTGGTGGCGTATTCATCGATTAGCCACATGGGTTTTGTAACCTTGGGTTTCTTCTTGTTCGTGGGCGAACAGCAAAACATGTTAGAGCCATGGGCATTGAAAGGTGCGATTATGCAAATGATTTCGCACGGTTTCGTGTCGGCGGCGATGTTTATGTGTATCGGTGTGATGTACGACCGTTTGCACACGCGTAATATTGCCGATTACGGCGGCGTGGTAAACGTGATGCCAAAATTTGCAGCGTTTATGATGTTGTTTGCAATGGCGAACGCAGGTTTGCCAGCAACATCGGGTTTCGTTGGCGAATTTATGGTGATTATGGGTGCGGTGCATTACAACATTTGGATTGGCGGATTGGCGGCATTAACTTTGATTTTCGGCGCGGCTTACACTTTGTGGATGTACAAGCGCACGATTTTCGGCGAAATCACCAACCCAGAAGTGAAAGAATTGAAAGACATCAATTGTCGCGAATTTGCGGTATTGACGATTTTGGCGATTGCGGTTTTGGGCATGGGTTTGTTCCCAAATCCGTTTATTGAAGTGATTCATCAAGCGGCAAACGACTTGATTACCCAAGTGGCACAAAGCAAGATTTGAGGTGTGTGAATGAACTGGAACGATTTGAATTTAATCCCCGCCTTGCCTGAAATGGTCTTGCTGACGGCTTTGTGCGTGGTTTTATTGGTGGATTTGTGGCTCAAAGACAGCCAACGCCACATCACTCATTATTTGAGTTTGTTGGCTTTGGTGGTAACGGCTGCGGCGCAGTGGGCGGTGTGGACACCGACCAGCGTGGCAACATTTAGCGGCATGTATCTTGCAGACGGCATCGCGCAGTTGAGCAAGATGGTGATGTATTGTGCGATGTTTGCTTTGTTTGTTTACGCCAAACCGTATAACGAAGCGCGCAATATGTTCAAAGGTGAGTTTTACACGCTGGCTTTGTTTGCCTTAATCGGCATGAACATCATGGCAAGCGCAGGACACTTTTTGAGCGCGTATTTGGGTTTGGAGTTGTTGTCGCTATCTTTGTACGCGATGATTGCCTTGCGTCGCGATGCGGTAAACGCAGCCGAAGCGGCTTTGAAATATTTCGTTTTGGGTGCGTTGGCATCGGGCTTATTGCTCTACGGCATTTCTTTGATTTACGGCGCAACAGGTTCTTTGGAGTTTGCAACCGTGTTGGCGAATGCGTTTAACGGTCAAGAAAATCCTTGGTTGCTGAAACTGGGCTTGGTGTTTGTGGTGGTGGCGGTTGCCTTCAAATTGGGCGCAGTGCCGTTTCATATGTGGGTACCCGATGTGTATCAAGGTGCGCCGACTTCAGTTGCCGCTTTTGTTGGTTCAGCTCCGAAAATCGCTGCGGTGGCGTTCACTTTCCGCATTTTGGTGAATGCCTTGGGCACAGAAAGCGCAGACTGGTCGCAAATGTTGGTTATCTTGGGCGTGGTGTCATTGCTTTTGGGTAACTTGGCGGCGATTATGCAAAGCAACATCAAACGCATGTTTGCATATTCAACTATTTCGCACATGGGTTTCATTTTGTTGGCGTTTGTTGGCGGCGAAGCAGGTTTATCGGCAGCTTTGTATTACGCATTGAGCTATGTGGTTATGGGTTTGGCAGGCTTCGGCGTATTGATGCTTTTGTCGGACGAATCGTTTGAGTGCGAAAACATCGCCGATTTGGCTGGTTTAAACCAACGTAACGCTTGGTATGCTTTTGTGATGTTGTTGGTGATGTTCAGCATGGCTGGCATTCCGCCGCTGATGGGCTTTTATGCCAAATTCAGCGTGATTCAATCTTTGTTGAGTCAAGGTTTTGTTTGGGTGTCGGTGTTTGCCGTGATTATGAGTTTAATCGGCGCGTTCTACTATCTGCGCGTAGTGAAAAGCATGTATTTTGACCCTGCAGACGGCAACCGTCCTGTGAAAGCAGGCGTGGATGTGAGCGTGTTGTTGTCGGTAAACGCTTTGCTGTTGCTGTTGTGGGGCGTGATGCCACAAAGCGTGATGGACTGGTGCGTACAGGCATTGCAACAAACTTTGCAATAAAACCAAAATCGTTGTTGGCATTTGACGGCTTTTTGGCTCAAATCAAATGGATGCAACGATAAACATCAAAACGGCAACTGCGAGGTTGCCGTTTTTGCTATGATTGCGCTTTCGGAAACGAGTGTTTGTCATTCATCTTAAAAACGAGAAAATCATGACTGCTTCAATGTATATTTTGTTACTGCTCATGCTGATTTTTGCCAACGTGCCTTTTGTCGGCCAAAAATTATTGGGCATCAAAAACCTTGCCAACAAAACCATCAAACATCATTTGTTGGAATTGTTGCTGGGTTTTGTGCTGATGGGCGGTTTGGCGTATTTGCTGGAATCGCGCGCAGGTGCGGTGCATTCGCAAGGCTGGGAATTTTATGTGGTGGTGGCGTGTTTGTATTTGGTTGCCGCTTTTCCCGGATTTGTGTGGCGTTACTTTTGGCACGGTCGCAATAAAGAATAATAGAAGCCCAAGCTGCAACTGCAGACGGCATCGGAGAATCGCATCATGAACGCAAGACATTTATTAGAACAAGCCAAGTTAATCGTGGTGAAAGTGGGCTCGAGCTTGGTCACGAACGAAGGTAAAGGCATAGACCAAGCGGCGCTCAATCGTTGGGCAGACCAAATCGCCGCTTTGCATCAGCAAGGCGTGCAGGTGGTGTTTGTGTCCAGTGGCGCGATTGCCGAAGGCATCAAACGCTTGGGTTGGGCGAAGCGTCCGACTTTGTTGAATGAGTTGCAGGCGGCAGCGGCGGTTGGGCAAATGGGCATCGCCCAAGCCTACGAAAGCGCATTTCGTCCGCATCACATTCACACCGCTCAAATTTTGCTGACCCACGAAGATTTAAGCCATCGTACCCGCTATTTGAACGCGCGCAGCACTTTGCAAACCTTATTACAAAAAGGCATTGTGCCGATTATCAATGAAAACGATACGGTAACAACAGACGAAATCAAACTCGGCGACAACGACACTTTAGCCGCACTGGTGGCGAATTTAGTCGATGCCGATGCCCTGATTATTTTGACCGACCAACAAGGTTTATACGACAGCGACCCGCGTAAAAATCCCAAGGCACAATTCATTCACGAAATCGCCGCCGCGCACCCAGAATTGGAAAATATGGCGGGTGGCGCAGGCACGGGCGTGGGAACGGGCGGCATGTACACCAAAGTCAAAGCGGCAAAACGCGCCGCATTGAGTGGCGCGGCAACCGTTGTCGCATCAGGACGCGAAGAACAGGTGTTGCAACGTGTGTTGGCAGGCGAGCGTTTAGGCACATTGTTCACCAGCGAACACAGTCGCGTCGCCGCCCGCAAACAATGGTTACTCGGGCATGTGCAAATCGCAGGCAGCGTGGTGGTGGACGACGGCGCGGCGAAAGCCTTGTTGGACGGCAAACGCAGCTTGTTGCCGATTGGCTGCGTGCGCGTGGACGGTTATTTTCATCGCGGAGAACTACTTGCCGTCTGCAATTTGGCGGGCGAGGAAATCGCGCGTGGTTTGAGCAATTACAGCAGCGACGAAACCGCCAAAATTTTGCAAACGCCGTCAGAACAAATCGCCAGCAAACTGGGCTACAGCCTAGAAGCCGAACTGATTCATCGCGATAATTTAGCAATCAGCGCGTGATGAAGTGATAAAAAGATGCCGTCTGCAGTGTTGTAAACTGTCCCTACTGCTTCACCAGTGGGGCGTTTTTCAGTGCAGACGGCATCGCCGTTTTGTTTTCACAATTTTGTTCAAAAATTTTGTGGCGGATTTGCCGTTTTACTCAATTCTCACGATTTCCACCATCTCCAACCACATTTTCAACATTTCCCGATTGGGTGGCATTTGGTCTAACTCCAACCAATATTTCATACTTTCCAGCGATAAAATAGACATCATTTTGGCTTGGTAATGCCAATCTTTTTCGCCTTTTTTGGCAATGGCTTGGGCAATAAAGGCGTGAGCGACCAGCTGTTGCATATCGGCATACAAATGATGACGTTTCGTTTGCACTCTCCACAAGGCGAGCAGGGTTTTGCGTTGTTCAAATAAAAACGGAATAAACTTCTGCAAAAAATTCTGTAAGTTATTGGTTTTAAAACGTTCTTTGAGCAATTCAGCATAGCTGTTTTTAAACTCAGCAATCATCGCTCCTGCCAAATCGCTTTTGCCTGAATAATATTTGTAAAAGGTTTTGCGATTGACCAATGCTCGTTCCACAATATGTGTTTTTGCCACACAGCCGTCCTGTTGCCATCATTCGCCGTATGGGATTGAGAGTGGCGGGTTTATTTTTGTATGAACGAAAACAGAAAAAGCACAAATAACTGGCGCAGGCGTGAGCAAATGGTTTGGCAAAACGTATGTCAGTTGCTTATTTTAGCTGATGATGTTTACATAAAATCGCTTTGCTTGTTTTGCGTTTAAACGATGCCGTCTGCAGACGGCATCTGTCATCTTTACTCAATTTAATAGATGTAAAAAAACATTATTTGTCATAAAAATGCTTGTATCTGCTGCGAAAAGTGCGTATGGTGTAGACATTGTCGCTGACAATATTTTTATTCACACAACAAGGAGCAAACCATGAAACGTGATTTTGAGCAAGAAAAAGAGGCTTTGATGAAAGAAGTGCGTTCGGTTTTGGACGAGGTGGAGGGTTTGTATCAAAGTGGCGTGGAGCGCAGCAGCGAAGAGACGCAGGCTTTGAAAGGCAAATTGCAAGATAAGTTGGCACAAGCGCAGCAAAAGTTGGCGGATTTTGAAGCGAACGCGAGCGAACAGTTCAAACATCGCGTGAAACAAGCCGATGCTTATGTTCAGGAAAAACCTTATTACGCAATGGGTTTTGCGGCGTTGGCGGGCTTGGTGGTGGGCGTGTTGCTTAATCGCCGTTAAACGCAAAAAGTGTGCCGCTTGGATTTCAAGCGGCATTTTTGTTTGGGGCATTTTTATAAGGAAATGCGTATGTTTTGGCAGGAATCATTCGCGCGTTATCAAAATGTGTTGAAACAAGGTGCGGAACTGTTTTTGTTGCGCGGACAAATTTTGCAGCTGGACATCACGCAGCAAATCAGCCGTTTGGTTGCTTTGTTGTTGGCGATTTTGCTGGGAACGGTGTTGCTGTTGGTGGCTTTGCTGGCGGCTTTATTTGGTTTGAACGAAGTGTTGCCGCTTGAGTGGAAAGTGCCTGTATTTTTTGGAACGGCGGCGATTTTGCTGTTATTTGCAGTGATTGTCGTTTATCGTGCGCTGAAATCTTGGCAGTCGCAAAGTCGGGTGGTGCAAAACACTTTGGGCGAAATTCGGCAGGATTTGGCGTATTTGCGTGGCGAAATGGCGGCAAATTCATTGAGTGCAGACGGCAAAACACAAGGAGAAGGCGATGAATCCGCAACAAGAACGTGAATTGTTGGAGCTGAAAATCGCCCTGCAAAGGCTGAAAATCGTGCGTGAACAGCAAAAGCAACACGCGCAACAAGCGGCGCGTGCTTTGCATTCGGCGGCGGCTGTGCCCGATGCTTTGAATGAAATTTGGCGACAGCTGGAACATTATTTGCCCAACGGCGTGTTGTGGCAGTTGGGTAAACAATTGAGCTGGAAAGGGCGCGTGATTGCGCTGCTGGCTTATGTTTTGTGGCAAAAGCGCAAACGTTAAGACTTGTTTTAATCGTTTGGTTAAAAAAAGAAAATCGAATACAAAAGATGCCGTCTGCGATTAGATAAGGCTGTCCCTATAGCTTCGCTATGGGATTCCCTTCGGTCACAGACGGCATAGCTTTATCAACTTGCTGATTTAAGTGAATTTCAGTTCAAAACGGCAAACGCTTAATCGCATGGCATGATTTTAATCGCCAAGCCGCCAGTAGACGTTTCGCGGTATTTCGCGTGCATGTCTTTGCCCGTTTCGTACATGGTTTCAATCACTTTGTCTAAAGTAACGCGTGGGCTGCCCGTGTGGCGCAAAGCCATGCGACTGGCGTTAATCGCCTTAACCGACGCAATCGCGTTGCGTTCAATGCACGGCACTTGCACTTGTCCGCCGACTGGGTCGCAAGTCAAACCCAAATTGTGTTCCATCGCGATTTCCGCAGCAACGCAGACTTGGTCGGGCGTGCCGCCCAAAATTTCGGTTAAACCCGCCGCCGCCATGGAACACGCCACGCCCACTTCGCCTTGACAGCCGACTTCTGCGCCTGAAATCGACGCGTTCATTTTGTACAGCGAACCGATGACGCTGCTGGCAAGCAAATAACGTTCAACCGTTTCCGCGTTTAAAGGCGCGATGAATTTTTGGTAATACGCCAACACCGCAGGCACAATGCCACACGCGCCGTTGGTTGGCGCGGTTACCACGCGTCCGCCAGCCGCGTTTTCTTCGTTCACTGCCAAAGCAAACAAATTCACCCAGTCAATGATTTGCATCGGGTCGTTGGTTAAGCTGGTGTGCGCTTCCAAAGCGCGACGCAAAGAGCTGGCGCGGCGCACCACTTTCAGCGGGCCAGGCAACAAACCCTCGGTGTGCAAACCGCGATGAATACACGCTTCCATTGTTTGCCAAACATTCGCCAAATAAGCGGCGATTTCCTCGCGCGGACGCAAAGCCAGTTCGTTGCGCCACACTAAAGTGGAAATCGGCAAACCCTGTTCTTGGCAATGACGCAAAATGTCGGCGGCACAAAAATACGGAAACGGCACGCTGATGTCGCTTTGTTGGCTTTCGCCAAAATGCGCGTCGTCCACGATAAAACCGCCGCCGATGGAGTAAAACGTTTGGCTGTGCAAAGGCTGTTCGTTGTGGAATGCGGTGAACGTGATGGCGTTTTCATGACGCGGCAAGAAGGTGGCGTGAAACGGCATATCCGCGTAAAAATCAAAGTCAATCGCGTGGGCGTGTTCACTGGCTTCAGCGAGCGTTAAACGTTTGTCGTTTTTCACTTGCGCGATGGTTTGTTCAATGCTTTCGATGTCTACGCTGTCGGGCAAATAGCCCATCAAACCCAAAATCACCGCGATGTCGGTGTTGTGTCCGTGACCTGTGAGCGACAGCGAACCGTACACGTCTACCTGCAAACGCGTAACAGCGGCAAGTTGATGTTGCGCGATGAGTTCGTCGATAAAAGTTTTGCCCGCCTTCATCGGGCCGACCGTGTGTGAGCTGGACGGGCCGATGCCCACTTTAAACATATCAAAAACGCTAATCATCATGTGAACCTTTGTAGTGTGTTGCTTGGCAAACGCCTTATTTTTGCGCAGATTCGCGCTGTGGAAAGCGGCTTATTGTAAAGCGATTGTGCGCGTTCGTATACCGTTTACACGCAGGCGGCAAAACTGCAGACGGCACAGATGCCGTCTGCGCATTTTATCGGTACAATGTGCGCGGTTGAGAACACAAAGAAAACAGCGATTTAAAGGAGAACACAATGAGCGCACGGATTTTGGTGGTGGAAGACGAAGCCGCGATTCAAACCCTGATTCGGTTTAACTTGGAGCAAGCAGGTTTTGAGGTGGCGTGTGCCGACAGCGTGGAAGCGGCGCAGGTTTTACTCAATCAGCAGCTGCCCGATTTGTTGGTGTTGGACTGGATGTTGCCGAAAATGTCAGGCGTGGAATGGACGCGTAAACTGCGTGCCGAAGCTCGAACGCGTTTATTGCCCGTGATTTTGCTGACCGCGCGCGGCGAAGAACACGACAAAGAACAAGGTTTAAACGGCGGTGCCGACGATTATCTGACCAAACCGTTTTCGCCACGCGAACTGGTGGCACGCGTCAATGCCTTGTTGCGCCGTTGTGCGCCACAAAAAACCACACAAAGCATTGATGTGAACGGCTTAAAACTCAATCCCGAAGAACAACGCGTCAGCGCAGACGGCATCGAGTTGGATTTAGGTCCAGCCGAATTTCGTTTGCTGCACTTTTTCATGACCCACACCGAACGCGTTTACAGCCGTCGCCAACTGTTGGATTTGGTGTGGGGCGACCACGTTTTCGTGGAAGAACGCACGGTAGACGTGCACATTCGCCGCTTGCGAAAATCCTTGGAAGCCAGCGGCTTTGATGCATACGTTCAAACCGTGCGCGGTTCGGGTTATCGTTTTTCCGCGAATGTGGAAGGGGTTTGATGCCGTCTGCAGACGGCAAGCGATGAAGGGACAGCGATGCCGAAACCTTTACAAAGTTTGTTGGTGCATATTTTCTTTTTGTTGAGCGCCGCTTTGCTTGCTTATCCGCGTTACGGTTGGGCAGGCTTTTTTGCCTTGTGGGCGGCTTTGGCGAGCGTGTTGTTGGCGCGGCAGTTTTACCATATTCAGCGTTTGAGTCGTTGGCTGGACGATAAGCAGCAGACTTTGCCACAGGCGGAAGGGATGTGGGGCGGGATTTTTAACGCTTTGCGTTCGCGCGAAAAAACTCATCAAAAACGCAAACAAAAGCTGTCGCAGGCTTTGCAGCGTTTTAATCGGGCGGCGCAGGCGATGCCGAATGGCGTGTTGTTGTTGGACAAAAATCGGCGGATTGTGTGGGCAAACGGCGCGGCGGTGGAGCATTTGCATTTGAAAGTGAGCCCGACTTGGGGCGAACCTGTGTTGCGCGCGGTGTCGCAGCCCGAGTTGGCGGACTGGCTGGCGAATGATGTGGCGAACAAAAGTTTGCATTTGCGCGTGAAACAGGCTGGCAAGGAGCGGTTTGTGCAATTGACGGGCACGCCGTTTGGGCGTAATGAGTTGCTGCTGATTACGCAAGACATCAGCGAGGCGGAACGTTTGCACGCGATGCGCACGGCGTTTGTGGCGAATGTGTCGCACGAACTGAAAACGCCGCTGACGGTCATCAATGGTTTTGCGGAAACTTTGGCGCAAATGCCCGATTTGCCTGCGTCGCAACGACAGGAATTTTTGGCTTTGATGGCGCAAGAAGGCACGCGGATGCAGCATTTGTTAAACGATTTGCTCACCTTGTCGCGCTTGGAATCGGGCGCAGAACCCGAATTTGTGGCGGTGGATTTGAGTGCTTTGTGTCAGCAGGTTTTTGCGCAAGCGCAATTGTTGTCGGCAGGCAAACACGATTTGCGTGCGCAAATTGCAGACGGCATCTGGTTAAACGGCGTGCAGCAAGATTTGTACAGCGCGTTAAGCAATATTTTGTTTAACGCGGTGCGCTACACGCCTGAAAACGGGCGCATCGTTTGGCGTTTGACGCGCGTGAACGAAACCGAAGCTGAAGTGCTGGCGCAAGATACGGGCATGGGCATTGCCGCCGAACATTTGCCGCATTTGACCGACCGTTTTTATCGTGTGGACAAAGGACGCAGCCGTCAAGCAGGTGGCACAGGTTTGGGTTTGGCGATTTGCAAACACGCGCTGGCTTTGCACGGCGCGCAGCTACACATCGCCAGCGAAGTCGGCAAGGGCAGCGAATTCAGCGTGCGCTTGAACGTGTTGCCGTCTGCAGATGAAACGCAAGTTGTTTAAACCGTGCAGACGGCATCGTTGGCAAACTGTTTTTCATTTATGAACACAATCAAAAATCAAATGGCAATTTAAGCAAACTAAAGAAAGGACAATCATGAACAGCGTGAAATGGATTTTGGTATTGAGTGGCGTTGTGTTGTTGGCGGCGTGTGCCAACTCTGGCGGTTCGGTTTACCGCTCGGGCAGCAGCGAAGTGTACGGACAAATCAGTGTGGGCGTGGAAACCTCTAAAACCCGAGTTAGCCATTGAGTTTTTGTGTGTTTGGGTGAACATTCATAGCGATTTTTAATGTGAACGGGCTGAAAAGCAAACAAATGCCGTCTGCAGACGGCATTGCGTGGTACAATCGCGCCGAAAATCAAATTTCAAATCAAATCATTAACCAACTAGGAAATGGATAAAAAATAATGAACGAAATCAATATTGGCTCGCCGCTTTTTTACGGCGTGTTTTTTATTGCCGTGCTGATTATGATTGGCGTAGATATGTTGTCGCTGAAAAAAACGGGGTCGCATAAAGTCAGCGCAAAAGAAGCGCTGATGTGGTCGGTGGTGTGGATTGCCGTGTCGTGTGCGTTTGCAGGTTGGCTGTATTGGGAAGTGTCAAGCAGCTACGGCGCGGAATTGGCGAAAACCAAAGTGATGGAATATTTCACGGGCTATGTTTTGGAAAAATCATTGGCGGTGGACAATTTATTTGTGTTCCTGATGATTTTCAGTTATTTCAAAGTGCCTGCGCAATACCAACACCGCGTGTTGCTTTACGGCGTGTTCGGCGCGATTATTTTGCGCGCGATTATGGTGTTTGTCGGCGCGTTGTTGGTGAGTCAGTTCCAGTGGGTGTTGTACATTTTCGGCGCGTTCTTGTTGTATACAGGCATCAAAATGATTAAACACACCGACGGCGAAGACGACGATGAAGACATGGCAAACAATAAAATCTTGCAATGGCTGAAAAAACACATCAAAGTCAGCGACCAGTTGGACGGCGAAAAATTCTTCACCATTGAAAACGGCAAACGCATTGCCACGCCGTTGTTGCTGGTGTTGATTATGGTGGAATTGAGCGATGTGGTGTTTGCGGTGGACAGCATTCCTGCGATTTTCGCGGTAACAACTGACCCGTTCATCGTATTAACGTCTAATATCTTCGCGATTTTGGGCTTGCGCGCGATGTATTTCTTGCTCGCTGACATGGCAGACCGCTTCGTGTTCTTGAACTACGGTTTGGCGTTTGTGTTGAGCTTCATCGGCATTAAGATGTTGATTATGCACTGGGTTCACATTCCTGTTGCTATTTCTTTGGCGGTGGTGTTCGGTGCTTTGGGTGCGTCTATTTTGACTTCGCTGGTGTACAGCAAAAAATTAGAAAAGATGCAAAATAAATAAACCGCGCATTTGAGCCAAACGATGCCGTCTGCAGAATCATCAAGGTTTGCAGACGGCATTTTTTACACAAAAAACGCGTAGAAAAATTGAATCGCATTGCCGTCTGCGGTAAACTTCGCTAATTGAAAAAATTTATGGTGTTGCCCTGATGAAAGCAAGTTACAAAATGAAGTACACGCGGCAAAATGCCTTGAGTCTTCATTTGGATTCCGATGATTTGACGCGCTTGAACGCGTG
Organism: Neisseria sp.; assembly: GCA_030531795.1. Taxonomy (GTDB): domain Bacteria; phylum Pseudomonadota; class Gammaproteobacteria; order Burkholderiales; family Neisseriaceae; genus Neisseria. The sequence continues at coordinate 30,440 of JAUNMN010000002.1, read as the reverse complement.
GTTGGACGAAGTGGCGGCGAGTTATCGCGAGTTGGATATGCCCGTGATGTTGGATGTGAACGACATCGCCGCGCCAACCGATATTCAATTAGATGCCGTCTGCGACGTGTTGCACGAACACGGTTTGCGCCCCAACAGCTTGCGTCATGCCAACGCCGAATTGTGGAAACCAGCCGCCGAAGCGTCGGGTTTGCATTTTGTGAGCGAAGCGGTAAACGCCGAAAGCGAAACGCCTGTAGCGAGCAAAAAGCAAGAAACGGTTAGAGTTTGCCGTCCAACTGTGTTCATCAACACGCCGATTCGCACAGGACAACAGGTTTACGCCGAACACGCCGATTTGATTGTTACAGGCGTGGTCAGCGAAGGCGCGGAAATCATTGCAGACGGCAATATTCATGTGTACGCACCGATGCGCGGACGTGCTTTGGCAGGTGCAGACGGCAACCGCGATGCGCGAATTTTCATTCATTCGATGCAGGCGGAATTGGTGTCGGTAGCAGGCATTTATCGCAACTTTGAACAGGATTTGCCAGCACATTTGCACAAACAAGCGGTGCAAGTGTATCTGCAGGACGAGCGTTTACACATCAGTGCGATATAGTCTTTTAAATTTAAAATGATACATCGTTGCTTCGCCTCGCCGTACTATCTGTACTGTCTTCGGCTTCGCGCCTTGTCTTATTTTAAATTTATTTGACTATGGCTGATGCGTTTTGATTTTTATTTAATTATTTGAAACAAAAGGAAATATTGTGGCTAAAATTATTGTGGTAACTTCAGGTAAAGGCGGCGTGGGCAAAACCACCACTTCAGCCAGCATCGCTTCAGGTTTGGCATTGCGCGGACACAAAACCGCCGTGATTGACTTTGACGTGGGCTTGCGTAATTTGGATTTGATTATGGGTTGCGAACGCCGCGTGGTATACGATTTCATCAATGTGATTCAAGGCGAAGCGAATTTGAGCCAAGCCTTAATCAAAGACAAACATTGCGACAATTTGTTTGTGTTGCCTGCGTCGCAAACGCGCGACAAAGACGCATTGACGCGTGAAGGCGTGGAAAAAGTATTGAACGAATTAACAGGCGAAATGGGTTTTGAATTTGTGATTTGCGACTCGCCAGCAGGCATTGAACAAGGCGCGTTGATGGCATTGTATTTTGCCGATGAAGCGATTATCACAACCAATCCTGAAGTGTCTAGCGTACGCGATTCCGACCGCATTTTGGGCATTTTGCAAAGCAAATCGCGTCATGCCGAAAAAGGCGAGCGCATCAAAGAACATTTGCTGATTACGCGTTATTCGCCAGAGCGCGTTGCCAGCGGCGATATGTTGTCGGTGCAAGACATTTGCGACTTGTTGCGCATTCCTTTGATTGGCGTGATTCCAGAATCACAAAACGTGTTGCAAGCGTCTAACTCTGGTTCGCCTGTGATTCATCAAAACGATGTGCCAGCAGCCGAAGCGTATAAAGATGTGATTGCGCGCCTGTTGGGCGAAAACCGCGAAATGCGTTTCTTGGAAGCCGAGAAAAAAGGTTTCTTCCAACGCTTGTTTGGAGGTTAAGCCATGTCTTTGATTGATATGTTGTTTGGTAAAAAACAAAAAACCGCAGCAGTGGCGCGCGACCGTTTGCAAATCATCATTGCCCAAGAACGCGCCAACCAAGACGCTGCGCCTGATTATTTACCGACTTTGCGCAAAGAGTTGCTGGAAGTGTTGTCTAAATATGTGAACGTTTCGCTGGACGACATTCGCATTTCTCAAGAAAAACAAGACGGTTTGGATGTGTTGGAACTCAACATCACTTTGCCAGACCAAGCAAAAAAGGCGTAAATCATGACTTTGACTGAACTGCGTTACATTGTTGCCGTTGCCCAAGAAAAACATTTTGGCCGTGCTGCACAGCGTTGCTTTGTCAGTCAGCCAACCTTATCCATCGCGATTAAAAAGCTGGAAGAAGAGTTGGCGGTGTCGCTGTTTGACCGCAGCAGCAACGAAGTATTAACCACCGAAGCAGGCGCACGCATTGTGGAGCAAGCGCGTAAAGTGTTGGACGAAGCCGAAGTGATTAAGCAACTGGCAAACGAAGAACAAAACGAGTTAGAAGGCGCATTCAAACTCGGCTTGATTTTCACCGTTGCCCCGTATTTATTGCCCAAACTCATCGTTTCCTTGCGCGACATCGCCCCAAATATGCCGCTGATGTTGGAAGAAAACTACACCCAAACGCTGATTGACTCGCTCAAACGCGGCGATTTAGACGCTTTAGTCGTTGCCGAACCGTTTCACGAAGCAGGCGTGGTTACCGAGCCTTTGTATGACGAACCGTTTTTCGTGATTGTGCCAAAAGGACATCCATTTGAAGAACTGGATTCCGTGAGCCAACAACAACTGGCGCAAGAGCAAGTGTTGTTGCTGACCGAAGGCAACTGCATGCGCGATAATGTGTTGGACAGCTGTTCCGAGTTAGCAGCACGCCAACGCATTTCGGGTTTAACCAACACCCTGCAAGGCAGCAGCATCAACACCATCCGCCACATGGTGGCAAGCGGTTTGGCGATTAGCGTGTTGCCGTCTACCGCGCTCACCGAAAACGACCACACCCTGTTCAGCATCATTCCGTTTGCAAGCAATGCGCCCGAACGCCGCATCGTGTTGGCATACCGCCGCAACTTCGTGCGCCCGAAAGCACTCGGCGCCATTCGCTCGGCGATTATGAAATCACAACTGGCAGGCGTGAAGTTTGTGGAGTGAAAGCAGGATTTAAACGTGAATTCAAACGTGAAATAAAAGATTTGTTCACATAAAGGTTCAAAGTAGCGATTGAACTTTGAACGAAATAAAAGATGCCGTCTGCGCTGTTAAAGTGAGCCTAAATGGACTCTTTTCAGCAGTAGGCGGTATTTTTATATGTTAGAGATGGTGAAATTTATTGCAGTTTGGTGTTAGACAAAAGGATTTTAAATTTCATTTTTGGCGTTACAATGCAACTGGCTGTTCACAGAGCGACAGTCAATAAATTTTGAACTTACTCAATGGAGAACAATAATGGCGACACAACAAGACATTTTTAAACAAGCTGCAGACGGCACGTTTTGGACAGGTCATCTGATTCCGAATCACCCAGAAGCTGCAGCCAAACTGGAAAACCGCACGCCGATTGACAACAGCATCATCGGTTATTTGGCAGATGGCGATGAGTCGGATGTGGATGCGGCAGTGCAGGCGGCACGGGCGGCATTTGAAGAACAGGTTTGGGCAGGTTTATCGCCGAGCGAACGCCGTGAAATTCTGTTGCGCTGGTGTCGTTTAATTGAGGAAAACGCCGAAGAAATCGCCGCTTTAGACTGCATTGATGCAGGCAAGCCGATTAGTGAGTGCCGCAACACCGACATGCCTGCCACCTTGGAAGCCTTTTATTTTTACGCCGAATACGCTGACAAAGCCTTCGGCAAGGTTGCGCCCACAGGCAATGATGCGTTGGGTTTGATTGTGCATGAACCTGTTGGCGTGGTGGGCTGTGTGTTGCCGTGGAATTTCCCAGCCCAAATGTTCGCATGGAAAGTTGTGCCCGCTTTGGCGGCAGGCAATTCGGTGATTGTGAAGCCAGCCGAACTCACGCCATTGAGTGCCTATCGCTTGGTGCAATTGGCACACGAAGCAGGTGTGCCGTCTGCAGCTTTGACTTTGGTCAACGGTTTGGGCGAAAAAGTCGGCAAGGCTTTGGGCGTACACCCCGATGTGGACATGGTGGCGTTTACGGGTTCAACCGAAGTGGGGCGCTATTTCTTGCAATACTCAGCCCAAAGCAATTTGAAAGAAATCGTGTTGGAATGCGGCGGCAAAAGCCCGCAAATCGTGTTTGCCGATGCCGATTTGGACGCAGCCGTGCCTTCTATTTTGGCAGCCGCGTTTTGGAATATGAGCGAAAACTGTAGCTGTGGTTCGCGTTTGATTGTGGACAAAAGCATTAAAGATGAATTACTTGCCAAACTTGCAGACGGCATGAGCGCGTGGAAATTGGGCGACCCGCGCGACGAAAGCGTGAATTTGGGGCCGATGATTGAAGAAGCCCATTTTGCCAAAGTCAAAAAATACCTCGAAATCGCCCAACAAGAAGGTGGCAAACTGGTTTTGGGCGGCACAATCCACAGCAATTTGGGCAGCGGTTGGTACATCGAACCGACCATTGTTGACGAAGTAACAGCCGATATGACCATCTTCAAAGAAGAAATCTTCGGTCCGATTTTGGCGGTAACGACTTTTGAGAGCGAAGCAGAAGCCGTGAAACTGGCGAATCAGTCGGATTACGGTTTGGCAGCTTCGTTCTACACCCAAAACATGCAACGCGCTCAAAGAGTTGCCCGTCAAATCAAGGCAGGCACGGTGTCGGTAAACGGTTTCTCCGAAGGCAACATCGCCACCCCGTTTGGCGGCTACAAACAATCGGGCTTCGGCGGTCGCGACAAAGGCGTGGAAGCGTTTGAGCAATATACCCAAGCGAAAACGATTTGGTTTGTGGGTTAAATCAAGTTTGATATAAAGATGCCGTCTGCGGTTGAGAAATTTCTTTAGCCGCAGACGGCATCTTTTGCATTTCAGTCAATTCAAACAGCGTTTATTCAAACAATATTCACGCAAACCAGTTACACGCCACTCAATATTCTGCGCTGTGCCAAAACGGTGTGCCGACCACAGGCGTGCTGGCTTGGGCTTGTTCGCGTGGCACGATGGGTTGGGCGAGGTAGGCGGTGCGACCTGCTTGAGTGGCTTGGGCGAAGGCGTTTGCCATGGCAACGGGATTGCCCGAGCGCGACACGGCGGTGTTGAGCAACACGCCGTCGTAGCCCCATTCCATCACTTGTGCCGCCTGCGAGGGTTTGCCCAAACCTGCGTCGATAATCAGCGGTGTGGTGGGCAAGCGTTCGCGCAAGACGCGCAGGGCGTATTCGTGTACCACGCCCAGACCTGTGCCGATGGGTGCTGCCCATGGCATCAGTGCTTGGCAGCCCACGTCCAACAAACGGCGGCAGGCAATCAAATCTTCGGTGCAATAGGGCAACACTTTGAAGCCGTCGCGAATCAGGTAATCCGCGGCTTCCACCAGTTGAAACACGTCGGGTTGCAAGGTGTCGTCGTCGCCGATGAGTTCGAGTTTAATCCAGTCGGTTTCAAACACTTCGCGTGCCATTTGGGCGGTGCTGATGGCTTCTTGCACGCTTTGGCAACCTGCGGTGTTGGGCAAAACGGGGCAATTTAGGGTTTGCAACAAATCCCAAAAACCTTGTCCGTGCGTTTCGCCTGCCGAACCTGCGCGACGCAGCGACACGGTTATCATCGCGGGCTGGGCGGCTTGCACCGATTCTTGTAACACGCTGGCACTGGGATAAGCCGCCGTGCCGAGCAAAAGTCGTGATGAAAACGTTTCTTGGTATAAAGTGAAATTATCCATGCCGTCTGCAGTTCCGTTGATTGAAAATAAAAGATTTTTGGGTGTGATTTACGTGTTTTGCACGGGACGCGGCACGCCGTTTTTGTCCACCGCAACATAGGTAAACACCGCATCGGCAGCCAGCTCCAAACCGCGCACTTCTTCGTTCATCAAACGCTCAATCCACACTTCCACCTTGATTTGCAAGGAAGTATTGCCGATTTTGATGACTTCGCCATAACAATTGACTACGTCGCCCGCCAAAATCGCTTGCCAAAATGATAACTTGTCCACTGCCACTGTCGTTACCCGACCTTGCGCGGTTTCCGCCGCCAGCAAACCCGTTGCCAAATCCATTTGCGACATTATCCAGCCGCCAAAAATATGGCCGTTTGGGTTGTTTTGTTCAGGCATCGCCAGCGTGCGCAACAATAATTTGCCAGCGGGTTGGCTGTGTGTTGGTTTGTTCATCTTATTCTTTCTATTTGATTTTAATAAATATCTTTAACTGCAGGCGGCATCTGTCGCCTGCCGTCTGCAGTGTCCATCAACCGCCCACCACAGGACGCACGATTTCCACTTGGTCATTTTCCTGTAACAGCGTGGTTTCATAACGACTTTTCGGCACAAAAACCGTGTTCACCGCCGCAGCAAATGGCTTTTGCGGCGCGGTTTCGGCGATTAAATCGGCTAAAGTGCGCGCTGTGAAAAAGGTTGCTTTGCCGTTTAAAATAATGTTCATGTGTTCTCCTAATGGTATGATTTTATTTGGATATTTTGGCTGATGCCGTCTGCAAATCTCGATTTAAGTGATTTCAATAAACGGCAAACCCGTTTCTTTGTCCACATCAGGCGGCGTGTTGCCTTGCGTTAAATCTTGCACCAAACGTGCGGCGGCGGCGCTAACCGCTGGCGAAATCATGAAGCCGTGTCTAAATAATCCATTGACTTCAATCAATTTTTTTTGCTTATGAAAACGAATTTCGGGATTGTGATGATGCAAAGTTGGGCGAATATTGCTCGCCAGCTCCAAAATTTGCGCTTCGCCAAAAGCGGGGTGAACCGCGTACAAAGCCGACAGCAATTCCAAACCCGAACGCACGCTGACAGGCGCGGTGCTTTCGCTTTCTAGTTGGGTTGCGCCGATGACAAAAACATGATTTTCTTTGGGCGCGATGTAGAGCGGATAGCGCGGATGAAGTAGGCGAACAGGGCGATTGAGCGTGATTTCGGGTGCGTAAACGCGTGCCACTTCGCCACGCACGCCGCGCAGACGGCTGCCGTCTGCACTGTGCCATTGCTGCTTTGCACCCGTGCCGCGACAATCGATAACCCAGTCAAAATGGTCTTGTAAATCAGTGGCTTCATGTTCGGTTTGCCAACGACACAGCACGTTTTTTTGGCTCAAAGCATCTGCCAAAGTCAGCAAAACTTGGCGATTGTCCAGCTGCGCTTCTTGTGGCAAAAACAGGGCGGAACGAAAACGCTGCGCCAGTTGTGGCTCGGCTTGGGCGATGTGTTGCGTCTGCCACATTTCTCCCGATGTTTGAGTGGCTGAATACAGATGTTGTTGAAATTGCTGAAAAAGTGCGCCGTCTTGTGCGTGCCACACGACCAAACTGCCGTTTTGTTGGAAAAACACGGGGCGTGGCAATTGTGGCAAAATTTCTTGCCACAAATTCAAACTTTGTTTACCCAAATCAATCACTTGTGGCGTCGCTTCAATCGATTCAGCTAAAGGTGACAGCATGGCGGCGGCGATGTAGGCGGCGGACTGTTCGCCGTTGGCTGTGCCGCGTTCAAACAATGCCGTCTGCACAGGCAAATCTGCCAGTCGCCATGCGAGTAAACGTCCGATTAAACCGCCGCCCAGTACTGCGATTTTCATGTTTATTCCTTGTTAATCAAATATTTGCTAGTTTGTTCATCACCATTAAAGGCAAACCGATTTGCCACAACATCAGCAGCAAAGATTGAATAATCACGCCGCTGGGCAGGCGTTGGCTCAAAGCCAAAATCGCCGCCGCCATCGCCAGCAATGCGCCGAAAAATGCGTACACAATCGCGGCAAACAGCGGCACGCTCGGCACGTCGCCGTATCGCCAGAGCAATAAAGATGCGGTCATCGCGATGAAAAATGCTATATTGCGTCCGATAAAAGGCAGTTTTTGAATTAGGGTTTGGCTGTTCATGTTTTTTAATTTCTTTTCAATACAATGGATTAAACTTATTTTTGTGCTGCTTTTGACATAATAAAATGCAAGGCGTTGCAAGGTTTTATCGCAAATTGTGCCGTCTGCAGTTCTTTCGGCATCACGTTCACGGCAAAGGCAAGGGCGACGGATAATCGTGGGTTTCAATGTGGTGCGCCGCCAGCCACGGCGTGTGTAAATATTGCACATTCAAATGCGCCAACTCAGGCAGAAAACGGCGAGTGAAACGCCCGTCTGGGTCGCAACGTTGGGCAAGCATGTTGGGCGCGACAAAGGACTGATGTTGTGCTTTTTGCCAGTTGATTTGATTGAGTTTTTCATCAAAATCCAGCAAATGTTCAGCAAAATAGTGCGCACCTAAATCGCAGGCGTTCGGCGCAAAGTGGCACAAAAATTGTGCCGCTGCCGCCCGCAAATCGGCGTGCAATAAACCCGTTTGCGTCAAACAACGCATTGCCGCGTCAATCAAAGGATAGCCCGTTTTGCCTTGTTGCCAACGCTGTAAAATTTCGGATTCTGTAGCAGAAAGTGTTGTTGTTGTTGGCGTTATTTTTGGCATCAGTTGGCGATAAAAATCTCTTTTGCAGCATAAATTCAATAAAAAACGATTTTCGCTGGCAACTGCCAAAAGCTGTTGCCACGCGATGCAGCCAAATCGCAAATAGGGCGACAATCGCGCTTCGGCTTGGCGTGCAGGAAAAGGCTGCTGGTGTTCGTATTCGGATAATCTTTTTTGTAAATCAATGAGTTGCTTTTGTGCTGCGGTTTCGCCGCCATGAATGACGCTGTGGTTGGGTGCGTTTATCGGCGTAGCGCGTTGCCAGATTTCGGGCAAAACCGTGAGATTGTTGGTTTTGATTGTTATCTTAAACTCTTGTTTTAACAAATGTTCTGCAGACGGCAAAGCGGCAAGCCACGCTTGGCTAAACGTCGATTCGCTGGCGATTTGACTGGCTTGCGGCAAAACGGCGTATTCAGGAAATAAGTGCAGACGGCAACCGTGTTCGGTAAGTTGGCGTTGAAGCGATTCATTTAAATCATTGTTCTGATTGCTGAATATTTCGGCAACTCGCCACTGTTGTGCTAATTTGGGCAATTCGTGAACAGAATAAGGCAAAACGTGCAAAGGAATGTGCAATTTGAGCAGATTGTGCTGCAAATCCTGCAAAGATTGTTGCAAAAATGTGTATTGTTTGAAATTCAAACCATGTTCTGCTGGCAAAAAATACACAGCGGCTAAGGGCAAATCGCTGTGGCTGGCGGCGGCAAGGGCGGCGTTGTGTTGGCAACGCAAATCCTTGTGAAAATACAGCAAACCGATTTTGTCCATGAATCTTGCCTTTTGTCGCAGCGAAAAAGAAAAGGGTTTGTATTATAAGGTTTTTCCAGATTTTCTTGTAGCTTTTATCGGTTGCAGATGGCAAAAAATAAGATTGCAAAAAATGCTTGATTTTTGGCAATAACAATGCCAAACTGCCAACAAATTCATTATTACATTCTGTTGTGTTTGGTATTTTTGGTATTTTATAACAAAAATATTTTTATTAAAGCAATTTTCTGCTTTTGATAGGAGTGAGAAATGGAACAATACGCACACGGCTATGTGGCACATACTGCCGATGAAAATGGTTTTATTGAATATTCATGCGAAGAAAATTCGGTTTGGCATGATTTAATTGTGCGACAACAGGCAAATTTGCCGAATCGTGCTTGTGATGAATATTTGAATGGTTTGGCGAAATTGAATTTGCCGCACGACCGCATTCCGCAGTTGGGCGAGATTGATGCGGTGTTGCAACGCGAAACGGGTTGGAAAACGGCGGCTGTGCCTGCGCTGATTTCGTTTGGCAAATTTTTTGCTTTGCTGGCGGATAAATCGTTTCCTGTGGCAACGTTTATTCGTCGTCGCGAAGACTTTGATTACATTCAAGAGCCTGATATTTTTCATGAAATTGCGGGACATTGCCCTTTGCTGACGCACCCTGCGTTTGCGGCGTTTAATGAAACTTATGGCAAACTGGGTTTGGCGGCGAGCAAGGAAGAACGCGTGTTTTTGGCGCGTTTGTACTGGTTTACGATTGAATTTGGCTTGGTTGGCAATGCGGAAAATAAACGTATTTATGGCGGTGGCATTTTGAGTTCGCCGTCGGAAACGGAATACGCTTTGAGCGGCAAGCCTGAATATCGTGAATTTAACATCAATGATGTGTTGCGTACGCCGTATCGCATCGACCGCATTCAGCCGATTTACTATGTTTTGGACAAGGTGGACACGCTGTTTGAAGTGGCGCAAAGCGACATCATGGGCGAAGTGAAAAAGGCAATGGAGCAGGGCATGTTTGCGCCGCATCCGAGTTTGGCGGACTGATGCCGTCTGCAGACGGCATTGTGAACGTGTGAGATGAACTTGGCTTGATGGCTGCGAATGTGGCGCGTGAAAGCCAAGGATTTTGAAGCAGTTGTTTGATAACTAAGTGAAACACAAGGAGAAAACCATGAGCGAATTGAGTAAACAAGCGTGTGAAGCCTGCCGTGCCGATGCGCCGAAAGTGAGCGATGAAGAGTTGGCGAGCTTAATCAAGATGATTCCTGAATGGCAGCCGATTGTGGTGGACGGTGTGTTGCAATTGCAACGCGAGTTTAAGTTTAAAAACTTCAAACTGGCGATGGAGTTTAGCAACCGTTTGGCGGATTTGGCGGAAGCTGAAGGGCATCACCCTGGGATTTTGACCGAATGGGGCAAGGTTACGGTTACTTGGTGGTCGCACAGCATCAAAGGTTTGCACCGCAACGATTTTATTATGGCGGCGAAAACCGATTTGTTGGCTGAATAATCGGAACAGTAAGGCGATGCCGTCTGCAGACAGAAACTGCAGACGGCATCAGTTCATTTTGTTTATGCTTTTGATTGTGGAATTTGAACAGGGCGGCGAGCGTTTTTGCGTATAATCCGCCACTGCTTTGAATAGGAATGGAAAACCGATGACTCAAAAACCTGAATATCCCAAGCCTTCTAAAAACCGCGCGGCGAACTACGCTTTTTTGGTGTTGCCGCGTTTTGCCTTGTTTTGGCTGGTGGCGGCGGTGTCGGTGTTGGCTTTGGCGTTACAGATTTGGTGGCTGTTTGCGATTGCGTTTGCGCTGACGCTGTTGGGCGTGCATGATATGCGTCAAAAACGCCACGCGATTTTGCGCAACTACCCGATTGCGGGACACATTCGCTTTTTACTGGAAAACTTTCGCCCCGAAATTCGCCAGTATTTTTTGGAAGACGACCAAGAAGAAGTGCCGTTTTCACGCCAGCAACGCTCAATTGTGTATCAACGTGCCAAAAATGTGGACAGCACAACTGCATTCGGCAGCCTGAAAGATTTGAACAAAACGGGCAGCGAGTGGTTTTTGCATTCGGGCAACAGCCACAAAATCGCCGATTACAAGTTTAAAGTGAAGGTGGGCAATGAACGTTGTAGTCAACCTTATGATTTATCGGTGTTTAATATTTCGGCGATGAGTTTTGGGGCGTTGTCGGCGGCAGCGATTGAGGCTTTGAACAAGGGCGCGGCGATGGGCGATTTTGCCCACGACACAGGCGAGGGCAGCATCAGTCCGTATCACCAAAAACACGGCGGCGATTTGATTTGGGAAATCGGCACGGGCTATTTTGGTTGTCGCGATGCAGACGGCAATTTCAACCCCGAAACCTTTGCCCTGCGTGCCGCTTTGCCGCAAGTGAAAATGATTGAAATCAAACTTTCACAAGGTGCGAAACCAGGTAAAGGCGGCGTGTTGCCAGCGTCCAAAATCACGCCCGAAATCGCCAAAACCCGCGACATTCCGATGGGCGTGGATTGCATTTCGCCAGCGGGACACCCTGCGTTTTCTACCCCGCGCGAGTTGGTGAAATTCTGGCAACAATTGCGCGAATTGTCGGGCGGCAAACCTGTGGGTTTCAAACTGTGTATCGGTATGCCGTGGGAATTTATGGCGATTGTGAAAGCGATGATGGAAGAAGACAATTACCCCGATTTCATCGTGATTGACGGCGCGGAAGGCGGCACGGGCGCGGCACCTGTAGAATTCATGGATTCCATCGGCATGCCTTTGGTGGACGCTTTGATTTTCGTGCAAAACACGCTGGTGGGCGCAGGCATACGCGACAAAATTCGCGTGGGCGTGAGCGGCAAATTGGTCAGCGGTTTTGACATCGCCAAAATGATGAGTTTGGGCGCGGATTGGTGCAACAGCGCGCGTGGCTTTATGTTTGCGGTGGGCTGTATTCAATCGCGTTCATGCCATACAAATAAATGCCCGACTGGCGTGGCAACTCAAGACGCATCGCGTCAAAAGGCTTTGGACGTGCCAGACAAGTCTGAACGCGTGAAAAATTTCCATGCCAACACTTTGAAATCCTTGGCAGAAATTGTGGGTACGGCAGGTTTGACGCACCCAACCGAACTCAAACCGCACCACATCGTGCGTCGCCAGCCAGACGGTTGGATTAAGTTGTTGTCGGAACACTATCAGTTCATTCAAACAGGTTCGTTGCTGACGGGAGAATGTGGTCGCCCCGTGTTGGACACGATGTGGCGTTTGGCAGACCCCGATAGTTTTCAGGCAATGGGCATTGCCGATGAAGTGATTAAACACGAGCAGGCAAAGCATTAAGCGGTTGTGTGTTTGAAAAATCTTAAATCTGAAAACGGTTCAATCTGAAAACGCTTAAACTTGAAAGCTAAATAAGCAGATGCCGTCTGCGGTTTGAATATTTTCATAGACTTGCTATGAGATGTTCAAACGCAGACGGCGTCTTGTTTTGAAGTTAAAGAACATGATGAAAGCGTGGGCAAGTCGGGCAAAACGGTTGCACGCGTTTGCTTTTTGCCACGCTCATAATCATGCTTAAACCTTATCAGCGATAAATTTCTCCGCCTTTTTTGACAAACTCAATCGCTTTTTCTTGCATGCCTTTTTGCGCGGCGGCGTAGTCGCGCACTTCCTGCGTGATTTTCATCGAACAGAATTTCGGCCCGCACATCGAACAGAAATGGGCGATTTTCGCGCCTTCGGCTGGCAAAGTCGCATCGTGGTAGCTTTCGGCGCGTTCGGGGTCGAGTCCCAAACGGAACTGGTCGCGCCAGCGAAATTCAAAACGCGCTTTGCTCAAGGCGTTGTCGCGTAATTGCGCACCTGGCCAGCCTTTCGCCAAATCGGCGGCGTGGGCGGCGAGTTTGTAGGTGATGATGCCTGTGCGCACGTCTTCTTTGTCGGGCAAACCCAAGTGTTCTTTGGGCGTAACGTAGCACAGCATCGCCGTGCCATACCAGCCGATGTTCGCCGCACCGATGCCTGAGGTGATGTGGTCGTAGGCGGGGGCGATGTCGGTAACCAAAGGGCCGAGGGTGTAAAACGGCGCTTCAAAACAGTGTTGCAGCTCTTCGCTCATGTTTTGTTTGACACGTTGCAGCGGCACGTGGCCTGGCCCTTCAATCATCACTTGCACATCGTGTTGCCACGCTTTGGCAGTGAGTTCGCCCAAGGTGTGCAATTCGCCAAACTGGGCGGCATCGTTGGAATCGGCGATGCAACCAGGGCGCAAACCGTCGCCCAAACTGAACGACACGTCATACGCCTTCATGATTTCGCAAATTTCGTCAAAATGGGTATACAAAAAGTTTTCGCGATGATGCGCCAAACACCATTTCGCCATGATTGAACCACCACGCGACACGATGCCTGTGATGCGCTCGGCAGTGAGCGGCACATAACGCAACAACACGCCTGCGTGTATCGTGAAATAATCCACGCCTTGTTCGGCTTGTTCAATCAGCGTGTCGCGGAACAATTCCCACGTCAAATCTTCGGCGATGCCGCCCGTTTTTTCCAAAGCCTGATAAATCGGCACTGTCCCAATGGGAACGGGCGCGTTGCGGATAATCCATTCGCGCGTTTCGTGAATGTGCGCACCCGTAGACAAATCCATAATCGTGTCCGCGCCCCAACGCAGCGACCACACCATTTTTTCCACTTCTTCCGTTAGGCTAGACGTTACCGCCGAATTGCCCAAATTGCCGTTGATTTTGACGCGGAAATTGCGCCCGATAATCATCGGTTCGAGTTCGGGGTGATTGATGTTGGCAGGAATAATCGCGCGTCCAGCGGCGATTTCTTGACGCACAAATTCAGGCGTGATGTCGTCTGGGTGTTTGGGCAAATTTGCACCGAAACTCTCGCCCGCGTGTTGCTTGATGATTTTGGCATAACGCGGGTCGCGATAGATTTCTTCCATTTTCAGCCGCTCGCGCAATGCTACAAATTCCATTTCGGGCGTGATGATGCCTTGGCGTGCGTAGTGCATTTGGGTTACGTTTTTGCCTGCTTTGGCGCGACGCGGTTGGGTGATTTGATTGAAACGCAAGTGGGCGGTTTTCGGGTCGTGGGCGCGTTCCAAGCCGTATTCGCTGGACAATCCCGCCAGAATTTCGGTGTCGCCGCGCTCGTTTAGCCACGCGCTGCGAATGTGGGGCAAACCTTGTTTTAAGTCGATTTTGGCACTCGGGTCGCCATACGCGCCGCTGGTGTCGTAGACAGGAATCGGCGGATTGTGTTCGATGCCGTCTGCAGTGTGGGTGTCGTCTTGGTCGATTTCACGCAAAGGCACGCGAATATCGCTTCTGCTGCCTTGCAAATAGATTTTGCGTGAGTTGGGGTAGGCAAATTGAATGCCCAGTTGTTCTGACAATTCGGCTAATTGTGCCGCTTCGTTGCCTGTTTTGATTTTGGCCATAAAAAATGCTCCTGTTTCTGGGGTAAAAGAAACAGGAGCTTGAAGTTCAAACGACCTGAAAGGATGGAAAGATGTCGTTTGATGTATGCACCGTGAAAACTTCCCACGCAGGTATTATCCTGATCGGGTGTAAGGGTAAAGTCTCAGCAATTTCCGTGGTTTACTCTGTCGCTTGACGCGATGATGAGTGAAACTGTAGGAAACAGCACCCCTGTTTCGTGTTGGCATTAAAACACAAAGCGTCATTCTTTGTAAAGAAATGTCATTAAAAAAGAGACATAAATTTACATTTCTCGCAAATCGGGCAATAAAATGCCGTCTGCAACTTGCTGGAAATGCTTTACAGCTTCGCTGATGAGCTTTCCTGTAATCGCAGACGGCATGATTTGGCGTGAAAACCTTATTCTTCGCCTTTGCCACGACGGGCAAATTGAATGTCTAACTGTTTGAGTTTGCGATACAAATGCGTGCGCTCCAAGCCGACTTTTTGCGCGACTTTGCTCATATTGCCTTCTTCTTGTTCAATGTGAAATTGAAAATAATGACGCTCAATTTGTTCACGCAATTCGCGCAGCGGCAAGTTGAAATTAAACTCGTAGCCCGTGCTGGCTGGCGGCGTTTCTTCTTTGGGCGCACCCAACAGATTTTGCACGCTTTGTTCGCTCACTTCGCTGTCTTGTTGCTGATTCAAAGCCAGCGTTTGCAAGCTGTCGTAAAGCTGGGCGTAGTTGCCGATCCAGTGGTGTTGGCACAATAATTGCAAAGCGCGTTCGCTAAAACGCAACACTGGTAAACGTTGGCTTTCGGCGATTTCGCTGCTGATTTTATTGATTAAAAACGGCAAATCGTTGGCTTGTTCGTTTAAGGTTGGCAGGGCGATTTTGTGGGTAAACTGGGCGAGCAATTTGCTGTCTAATTTGTCGCTCACTTCCACTGCATTCGTTTGCCAAGGACAAGACGCGATGATGCGCACATTCGCTTTTTCGGCTTGGCTCAATAAAAAGCTGATGCCTTTTTGCACGTTTTTGCTGTATTGCGCGATGTCGGGCAGATACAAGATGCCGCCTGCGGCTTTTTGCAGCAACTCCATCGGCGTGTCAATGATGACGTTGGCTTTGCTGATGCTGTGGCAAGGCGCGTTGTTTTTGTGGAAATATTGCAGCAACACATCAAACGGCGAACCCGCTTGACCCGTGAACAACACCGCCTGATTTTGCCCCAAAGCCACGCTCAACCAACGATTCATTTCTTGAATCGCAGGGCTGTTGCCCAGTTTGTCTAATGGCAGCGTTTCTTGTTGCTGACTTTCGCTCACTTTCAAAGCACGTTCTACCGTGCTGAGTAATTTTTTCAGCGTAATCGGTTTTTCCAAAAAGTCCAACGCCCCGATTTTGGTGGCTTCCACTGCCGTATCAATGCTGGCATGACCGCTCATCATCACTACAGGCATGGTGAGTTGTCCGTTGTTTGCCCACTCTTTGAGCAAAGTGATGCCATCGCAATCGGGCATCCAAATGTCCAACAACACCATCGCAGGGCGCGTTTGGTTACGCAATTGACGCGCTTCTTCGGCGTTTTCCGCCAAACAAACGGTGTAGCCCTCGTCTTGCAAGGTGTCGGACAAAACATCGCGAATGCCGATTTCGTCATCGACAATCAAAATATCGCTGCTTCTCATACAGATTCAATCATTAAAGGTAAGGTGATTCTAATTATTGCGCCGCCATCGCTGCGGTTGCTCAAGGCGATGTTGCCTTGATGCTCTTCCAACAATTTTTTCACTACAGGCAAACCCAAACCCGTGCCTGTGGCTTTGTCGGTTACATACGGTTCAAACGCGTTTAACAGCATTTCTTTGCTGAAACTTTTGCCGTTGTTGCAAACTTGCAACAGTACTTTATCACTTTGTTGCTCGGTTTGCACCCAAACTTGCGGTTTTTCGTCGCTTTCCGCCGCTTCGGCAGCGTTTTTGAAGAGATTGTGCAAAATTTGGCGCAGGGCGGTGGTGTCCGCCAACACAGGCAAATCGTGTTCACTTAATTGCGCATGAAAACGACACGCCGCGCCTTCATACAAAATCAGTACTTCATTCACAATCGCGTTCAAATCCAGTTTTTCCAGCTTCAAAGACGGCGAACGCGCGTAGTTGCGGAAGGCTTCCACCATTTCTTTCAAAGCGGCAACCTGTTTGATGATGGTGTTGGTCGAGCGCTGCAAAATATTGGCATCGCTTTCAGCGAGTTTGTCGCTCAATTTCCATTCCAAACGCTCTGCCGCCAGCTGAATCGGCGTGAGTGGATTGCGGATTTCGTGTGCCAAACGTTGCGCCACTTCGCCCCAAGCCGCTTCTTTTTGGGCGCGCACGAGGGCGGTGATGTCGTCAAACACCAACACGCTGCCTTTGCCATTGTCATCGGGCAAAGCGGTGGCTTTGCCGAGCAAAATCCGCGCTTCATCGCCGCCCGTCCATGCCGTCTGCAGTGGTTTATTGTGTTCGGCGGTGGTTAAAACGGTTTGCAGCAACTCGCTGAGCAAGTGTTCTGACGCATTGCCGTTCGCCCAGTTTTGCCATGGCGTGCCGAGCAGGTTTTCCAGCGGCAAACCCAAAATGTTTTCGGCGCTTTGGTTGTAGGTAATCAAGTTGCCGTCTGCACTTAAAGTCATCACGCCCGCGCTGATGCTTTCCAACACGGTTTCTAAATAATGGCGCGCCGCTTCCAAGCTGCGTTTGTGTTCTTCGTCGGCGATTTGGGCGATGCGCAGCTGCTCGGTCATGTGGTTAAACAAATCGGTTAAGCGACCGAGTTCGTCGTCGCGGTAAATCGGGCGTTGCTGCGAAAAATCGCCTTGTGCCACCGCTTTCGCGCCGTCTGCCAGCGATAAAATCGGCTCTAAAAAACGGCGCGCGAAATACAGCGCAATCACCAAAGCCAGCATCACCGACAATAAAGCCGCCACGAGCAAAGTAATCAAAAAGAAGGTTTGCAAACCTTGTTTGGCGTAACTCAATTCGGCGTATTTGCTGCGCGCTGCTTCAATCAATTCGGCATCGCGCGCCACTTTTTCGGGAATCGCTTGGCGGAAAAACAGGGCTTGTGTGCCGTCTGCAGACGGCAATTTCAGCCAACCGTGTACATACAATTTGCCGTTCACGCTTTCCAAGCCGCGCACCACGCCCGTTTGGTTTAACTGCGCGGCGGTGTCGGCATCGAGTGTGGGCAAGGGCAGTTGGGCGGTGTTGCGCACCGCTTGGCTTTGTTTGTTGCCCAAATCAAACAAACTCAATTGTTCAAAACGGCTGCTCAAAGCGTGTTCTTGCAACACTGTCCCTGCTTCGCTTATGGGACTCCTTTCAGTCGCAGACGGCATCTGTTGGCGATTGTCCGCGATGTTTTGCCGCAAAGCCTGCGCTTGGCGCAAGCTGCCGTCTGCAGCCAAATTCAGCGCCGATTTACTCAATTCCAAGCTGCGTTCCAACGCTTGGTTGGTGTCGTCGCCAAACCAAGAATTGATGCTGGACGCGATAAATTGTGCTGACACGCCAAACAAAAACAGCGCGGGCAACAGCGTAACCAAACTGAACATCAATGCCAAACGGCGCGACAAACGCGAACCGAGCATATTGTGGCGACTGTCGCGGCGCAGCAACCACACCGAACGCAGCAAAATCATCAGCAACAGCAAAATCAATAAGGCACTTGCGCTGACTATCCACCAAAAATAGTGGGTCAGCGAGCTGTCGTTGCCTGTGGACGCAGTGAGTGCGTACAAACAAGCAATCGCCAACACGGCAAAGACAGTGGCATAAACGCGATTCATCGTCTTAATCCTTGCTGATGCTCAAGGATTTCCAACCCGAATCCAGTTGCCAGTTTTTCGCGCTGACGGAATTGATTTGGAAAGGTTTGGGCAGTTGCGAGGTGCTGAGTGATAAACGGATTTCGGCTTTGACTTTGTTTGCCGCAACATCGTTTAATGTGCCAGACGATAAAACGCGCCAGTTGGCAATCGCGCCGATGCCGCGCAAGGCGGTTTCTAGGCTGTTGTATTCGCTGGAAAATGTGCCAACCGTTAAACGATAGCGGTTGGTTAAAGGGTGAAACGAGAGTTTGTAGTTGATGCTGTTGTCGCTGTCTAAAACTTGCCCGAGCTTGAATTTGTAGGCTGCCCAAGTGGGTGCGGAGAGTTGGTAGCTTAAAGTGAAATGCAGTGGCACGCCTTGTTTTAAGGCTTGTTTTAAGGCATCGGGCAATTCGGTTTTGAAACGGCTATTGACACTTAATCTGCCGTCAGCAGTGATGTTGGCGATGGCACGAGTGGCAGCAATGCTCTCTGCTTGTGCCACTTGAACGGGCAAAAGAAGAAAAACACTGAATAAAACCGCACAAAGCAGGATTTTACTGTTTTTGAATAAGCGCGTAATAAAAACCATCTTGATTTTGACTGGGCAATAAAGTGTGTTGTTCCAAACAAGACGCGTCGGCGTGGCGTTGCAAGAATTTGTTGAGCTGATGGCTGTTTTCTTCGTGAAAAATTGAACAAGTCGCCAGCAACATTCTGCCGCCTGATTTCAACACCGACCACAAAGCATCGAGCAATTCTTCTTGTTGCTGCGCGGTTTTGCGTGCATCGCCGACACGGCGCAGCCATTTGATGTCGGGATTGCGTTTGGTTACGCCTGAAGCGGTGCAAGGCACATCGGCTAAAATCGCGTCAAACGGTTCGCCATCATACCACGAAGCCAAATCTTGTGCTTTGGCACAATAGAGCGTTGCCGTCTGCAGCAGCGACAAACGCTGTAAATTATCGTGAACGCGTGCCAAACGCGCTTCGTCAATATCCAAAGCCACCAAGCGACAATCCGCCGTTTCCAAAATATGCCCTGACTTGCCACCAGGGGCAGCACACGCGTCCAAAATTCGTTCGCCGTTTTGCGGTTGTAACAACTTAATCGCCTGTTGCGCCCCAAAATCCTGCACCGACACCATGCCGTCTGCAAAAAACGGCAACTGGTTCACATTCACCGCCTGCGTGAGTTTCAGCGTGTAGTCGTCCAACTTTTTCGCGTCCAAACCTGCATCGTGCAAATGTTGCAAATACGCGTCGGCATCGCTTTGATGGCGATTGACGCGCAAAGTCAAAGGCGGATGGGCGTTCGCCGCGCTCAAAACATTGTGCCAGTGCTTCGGATACGCTTGTTTGATGTAGTTTATCCACCACAGCGGAAAATTGTGTTTTGCCACTTCATCGTATTTGCACTGCGCGTTTAACTTGTCTTTTTCACGCAAAAAACGGCGCAAAATTGCGTTGGCAAACGAGCGAAACTGTCCGCGTCCGATTTTGCCAATATTTTCCACCGCCTCATTCACCACCGCGTGCGGCGCATTTTGCGTGTGATTGAGTTGATATAAAGCGACCAAAAGCAAACTTTCCAGCTGCGGATTATCAATCGCCTTGTTCAGCATTTTGCCGAGCATAAACTTCAAACTGCCCAAATAACGCTGGCTGCCGTAGGCAATGTCTTGCAACGCGCCTTTTTCCTGCGCACTCAAATCGGGATATTGAACCCGAATCTGTGCCAAAACATCTTGTAAATTTTTGCCGTCTGCAACCGCCATCAGCGTTTGCGCCGCGAGTTTTTGTACTAAAGCTAAAGACATAATCTGTTTCCATATTCGGCGATTATTCCGCCAAAATGCGATAAATCATTTTATTGATGAAGGTTTCATAATCATTGAGAATCAAATGTTTGCCAAATTCCTCGTTACTGTCTACCAGTTGTAAGGCAAAGCGATTTTGTCCTTCTAAATCCAAATACGCTTGCGCGTAGGCTTGTTTGTCTTGCGGGGTGGCGATTTTGGGTAAATCCAGCAAATAAAGCAAGGTTTTGGTTGGCGTGTGTGCCCAAGTGGTGCTGTTGTCCTGCGATAACATTCGGTATTTGGCAAGATGATGGCTACTCAGATTTTCCCACTTCATAAACGCACCTGTATTGGAATAATACGGTAGCTGATAAGGAATGATAAACAATTGAAAATACGGTAAATGATTGCTTTGAATGTTTGCTGTTTCGCCGAGCATACTTTCAAAATAATTGTTGGCATTTTGCGCATAATTTTGCATCACAAATTTCACACCCATGCCCGCAACCGCTTGCTCTTGTGCGTTCGATACAACAATATCCACTTTTTTATCCATGTATCGTCCTGCGATTTTGCCTTCTTTTTCATTGGCAAAACCGAGCGATTGCACGCGATAATCTTTGCCTAAACGCGTTGCCAAATCGCTGGCAATCGCTCCGTGCAATACTTTGAGTTTTTCATTGCTGCGTGAATTGGTTTGCAAAAACTTGAGAAACGAAGTTTTGATGCAGTGTAGAAAATCTTGATTGTTCATACTCATTTTGCTTACTCCACTGGCAAAGGAAACGCCTTAATTTGCTTGCTGCTGATGGATTTGTAGCCGCCCGATAAATCTTTGCCGACCAAACGCGCGTATTGCCAAAATTCTGGCGATGCCAAAATGCGTTCGGCGAGTTGCCAGTTGCCGTCTGCAGTTTGGGTGTTGGCGTTTTTCAGCGTGATGAACATTCCTGAATACACCAACACATTGGCATGGACGCGATGAAATCGCACGTTGTCGCCAACCAAATTGCTGATGACGATTTTGTCTTGGTGTGCCGTCTGCAGTCCTTGACTGCGCCCAAATTCAAACCACTGGCTGTTTTTATCGCTATCTCTTTGTTGTAATTCGGTTTTATGTGCCAGTAAATAAGCGTAAGCGAATGGAAACCGTTGCTGCAATTCGCTTTCAGAATACGCAATCCAACGCCCGTTTTGTTGATGATAAGGAAACAACACGCTGGCGATTTCATCGGGCGAACCTTGAAAGCGACTGCCTTTAACAATCGGTTTTAACAGCGTTTTTTCTATTGTGTAGCCATTAAATTCGGCGAAGTTGGTATCGATTTCACGCGCAGGGTTGATGAAAATCTTGTCGCGCAAAGTGGCAAAACCGTATTGCACTTCAAACAAATCGCCGAAAGTTGCGCTGCTGTTCTCTTGCAGTTGTGCCAAAAAATCGCTGTTTTCGCGACTGGCGAGCGACCATTTTTCGGCACGTAAATCGGCAAAGGCGATGCGATTAACGGGTTTGAACGCGCCGTTTGTCCATTCGTAATAAGCAAAATCGGGTGTGCTGTTGCGGTGTTTCAGCACGCTGATGGCGGTGTAAGTGGAAAAACCGTCAAACACTTTGTGCGATTTGCTGTCGTAAAGTGCCAGTAGTTTGTTGTCTTGCTGCAAAAAAGCACGAAACGCGCGGTAAGACGTGTTGTGCAAAAAACTGTTGGGCGTGATGAACGCCAAGATGCCGTCTGCAGCCAGCATCGCCAACGCCATTTCAAAAAACGCCAAATACAAATCGCTGGTGCCAACGGTAAAACGAAATTCGCGTTTCAAACGCGCGCGCGTGTCCGCGTCCAGATGATGCACCCGAATATAAGGGGGATTGCCGACAATCCATTGAAAATAATGCGGATATTTTGAATAAACATCTAAAGTATTGGCGTGAAAAACTTGCCAGTTCACGCGCACATCGCCCAACTCTTCGGCAACCAAGCGATTTAAATTTGCGATGCACGCATCAAACGCAACGTCGTCCAACTCAATGCCAAATAAATATTGCGCCAACTCCTTTGCCGTCTGCACTGGCGTTTGTTGCTCGGCACGCGCGGCGGCGATGTAACGGCGCACCATTTCCAGCAAAAACGCGCCGTCGCCGCAAGACGGTTCAAGCGCGTAGGCACGCAAAATCGCCTGTCCGCGATAATTCGCCGCGTCCAAAATTTCGTTCACCAGCCAAACTGGCGTGATGACTTGTCCTAAATCTTTGCTTTTGTTCATGTTTTACACAAGTCGCTCGCCTATGTTAATTTTGTTGCCAGCCACAAACGCCGCCGCGCTCATGCGTTTGCTGCCTGCGGCTTGCAATTCGGTGATGCGAATGGCGTTTTCGCCACAAGCGATGAGGATGCCGTCTGCGTTTGCTGCCAAAATTTCGCCAGTGTTGCCTTGTTGCGACACGACTTCGGCACGCCACACTTTCAGCACTTTGCCATTGAGTTCGGTCCACGCTGCTGGCACGGGGTTGAAGGCACGAATTTTGCGGGCGATGACTTCGGCGGATTCATTCCAGTTGATTCTTGCCTCGTCTTTAGAAAGTTTGTTGGCGTAAGTGATGCCGTCTGTGCTTTGGGCAACTGAGTGCAGACGGCATTCGTTTTGCAATTTGTGCAAATCGGCAACAATCGCCGCTGCGCCGATTTGTGCCAGTGCGTCGTGTACTTCGTTGGCGGTGTCGTTGGGCTGAATGGTGTAAACGTGTTCGCTGACAATCGCCCCCGTGTCCAAACCTGCATCCATTTGCATGATGCACACGCCTGTTTGGGCATCGCCTGCTTCAATCGCACGCTGAATCGGTGCTGCGCCGCGCCAGCGTGGCAACAGCGAAGCGTGAATATTGAGGCAGCCGTGTTTGGGTGAGTCCAACACTTCTTGTGGCAAAATCAAACCGTAAGCGGCAACCACCATCACATCGGCGTTTACCGATTTGAGCAAAGCTAAAGCGTCTGCATTGTTACGCAGTTTTTCGGGCTGTTCCACGCGTAAACCCAAATCCAAAGCGGCTTGTTTAACGGGGCTGGCTTGTAATTGCATACCGCGTCCTTTGGGGCGGTCGGGCTGGGTTAAAACAAGGGGAATGTCAAAACCCGCTTGGGCAATGGCTTTGAGGGCGAGCGCGGCGAAATCGGGTGTGCCTGCGAAGATGACTTTCATGGCGTTTCCAGAAAAGAGTTAAGGTTGGCGGAACAGACCAGCCAAGGCGAACACTTGGCGGCTTGGGCAATGAAGTGCAGACGGCATCGGTGAATTTTTGTGCCGTCTGCAGTGTGCGTTTGGGCAAATCGTTGGTTTATTTCAATTATTTAAACAACTAAACGACGACGAAATGCTGTTTTTTAAGCACTTTGTTGGCTCAATTGTTTTTTCAGTTTGGTTAATTTGGTTTTGATGCGATTTTGTTTGAGTGGCGACAAATATTCCACAAATAATTTGCCCGCCAAGTGGTCGAGTTCGTGCTGAATGCAAATCGCGAGCAAGCCGTCGGCTTCCAGCGTGAAGGCTTCGCCTTTTTCGTTTAAGGCTTCCACGGTAACGCGTTCGGCGCGGGTTACGGTGTCGTAAATGCCAGGAATCGACAAGCAACCTTCTTCGTAAGTGGTTACGCCGTCTTTGTGCGTAATAATCGGATTGATGAATACGCGTGGTTCGCTTTTGTCTTCGCTCAAATCCATCACGACCACGCGTTCATGCACGTCTACTTGAGTTGCCGCCAAGCCGATGCCACGCGCGTCGTACATGGTTTCAAACATATCGCGCACCAAAGTTTGAATGCGTTCGTCCACTTCGGCAACGGGTTTGGCAACAATTTTTAAGCGTTCGTCAGGGTGTTTCAAAATCGGTAATAAAGCCATGGTTTTAACCTCAGTCTTTCAATCGTTCAGCACAGCAGGTAAGATGCGGTTTTTATGTGCTTACTTTTCAATAGGTGAATACAAAATGTGGCGTATTATACCCTTGCTTACTCTTTTCGGTTTAGGAATTTCATCGTCTTTCGCTAATGAAATGATAGTGGAACACCGCGCGCCGCAAATTCGCCACGTTTTGTCACACGCCGCTTTGGACGCAAACGCGTTTGTGCAGGCGATTGATGTGTTGCCTGCGCGTGAAATTGCGGCAGCGAAAACCATTGTTGCGGGCGATGAACGCAAAACGCTGTTTACGCTGGGTGACAGAATTTGGGTGGACGGCGAACATTTGGGGCGTTTTGCTTTAGCCAAAGCGCTCGAGCAGTGGCAAGACGCAGACGGCACAAAGTGGCAAGTGGTGCGTTATGTTGGCGTTGCCGTGAGTGAACCGAAACACACGCCGCCACAAATTGCGTCTTTGAAAAACAAGCTGTTGCCTGTGGCAAAACAGTTTTTGCAAGCTTTGCGGATTGAACAGGCGTTTGCCGAAATTGAAACGGGCGATTTGCTGTTGCCGTATCCCGAACACAAACGCGGCGTGATGCCGTCTGCAACTTTGTTGGAACACTTGGCGGCGCGGCTGATTCGGGTGGAACAAGGCATGAGCGCGGCAGGCATGGGGCAGACGATTTGGCTCAATCGTGGCGCGGCGGACGGCGTGCAAGTTGGGCAGGAAATGTTGGCGTATCCACAAGAACGGCATCTATGGATAAGTCGTTTGACGGGCGATAGGGCGGTGGTGCAAAAGCGCGTGCCGTCTGCAGATGCGGTGGGGCGCGTGAAAGTGTATCGCGTGGGGCAACATTCGGCAGCGGCGATGATTGTACACAGCACGCGTGAATTGAATGTGGGCGATGTTTTGATGATAACAGAATAAAAAACAGCCAAACGGAGACGAAATGGACGAGCAAGAGCAACTGGCGTGGCTGCAACTGGCTTTGATGCCACACATCGGCGCGGACAGTTTTCATAATCTGTTGCAACGCTTTGGCACGGCGCAAAACGCGTGGCAACAACCAGCGTCTGCCCTAAAAGACTGTTTGACGCGCAAAGCGGCGCTGGAGGCGTGGCAATCGCGACGCGATGAAGCGGTGCAGGCGGCAGAAGCGGCAATGCGTTGGCAAGAACAAGACGGCTGTCGGGTTTTGTTGTCGTGTGATGCCGATTATCCTGCTTTATTGAGCGAAGGGATTACGCCGCCGCCCGTGTTGTTTGTGCGTGGACGAGTGGAATTATTGCAGCAAACTTCAGTCGCGATTGTCGGCAGTCGCCACGCCACGCCACAGGCGATGCGCATCGCTGCTGATTTTGGGCAACAATTGTCGCAATGCGGTTTGACGGTCGTTTCGGGTATGGCGGTAGGTATAGACACCGCCGCCCATCAAGGCGCATTAAAGGCAAGCGGTTCAACCGTGGCGGTGTGGGGAACGGGTATAGACCGCATTTACCCAGCCAGCAATCAAAAACTGGCATACGAAATCGCCGAAAAAGGTGTGATTGTGTCGGAGTTTCCGCTGGGTACGCGTCCGCTTGCTGGCAATTTTCCACGCCGCAATCGCTTAATCGCCGCCTTGTCGCACGCGACTTTGGTGGTGGAAGCCGCTTTAGAATCGGGTTCGCTCATCACCGCACGCCTCGCCGCCGAAATGGGACGCGAAGTGTTTGCGATTCCAGGGTCGATTGACAATCCGCACAGCAAAGGTTGCCACAAACTCATTAAAGACGGCGCGAAACTCACCGAAAACATCGAAGACATCGTGCAAGAATGTCCGCAACTCTTGCAAAAAAGCGCACACTCTGCGTATGCTATAAATAAAGAAGCGGCGGCGAACGCGTCTGATTCGAGCGTGAAAAACCATAAAAATAACCCCAAAACACTTGAAAATACCGAACAAACCAACTATTTACCGCCAACCATGCCGTCTGCAGACGGCAACCGCCAAACGTCATCATCAAGCGTGTCATCAAGTGAAACAGCAAACGAAGCAACAAACGATTTGAGCAACTTGATTTTACACACCATGGCATACGACCCGATACACCCCGACAGTTTGGCGGAAACTTTAGCCCAGCCGACCGCCGATATTTACGCCGCTTTAATGGAGTTGGAGCTTGATGGCAAAGTGGCGGCGATGAGCGGCGGACGTTATCAGCGCGTGTGAAACGCGAGCAGTAAAATAAACAATTGTCATTAAAGAAAGCAAATAAAATGGCAGAATTGATTGCATTTTTATTGGAAAATTTTCAAGATTTGGAATCTTGTCCGCCCAGCTATGCTCTGGGCAATTTATTAGAACAAGCAGGTTTTGATGAAGTAGAAATCGGTAACACATTATTATTGTTGGAACTTTTAACCGAACAAAACGCCGCTTTATCCGAGCAAAGTCGCCAAGCCATGCGCGTGTATTGTCCTGAAGAGTTGGACGCTTTGTCGCAAGAAATTGTGGATTTACTCTACTTTTTGGAACGCGCCAAAGCATTGAACGCCAGCCAACGCGAAATTGTGGTGCATACGCTGTTGCATTTGCCGCCTGAAGAAATCACGCTGGACATGGCGAAAATTATGGTGTTGCTGGTGTTGTGGACGCAGCAAGTGGAGTTGCCAGTTTTAATTGGACACGATTTGATGGCGGCTTTGTATAAGGAAGCGCGAATGCACTAGGTTTAAACATCAAGCCATCTTTGGCGCATTTCAATCTACTCATGCTCTTGGAATGCACTTCTTAGTCGCTTGCCGTACTATTTGTGCCGTCTGCACTTTTTGAGTTGGCTTAACTTTGAATTGCGTTCTGTTGGCTTGATGTTGCAACTTTGAACCGTGCTTGAATGTGAATAAAATAAAATGTCTTGCGAGAAATGTCGTCAGCACGCGTGGGCAGAAGCGGCGTGGGCTGTGCCTTTAACCTTATTGTCGCTGTTGCCTTATTTTGGCTTTTTACCCGAAAACGCGGTTTGGCAAAATTGGGGCGAAGAGCAGCGTTTGTACGCGGTGTTGGCGATAATCAGCGGACATTTTTTGGCGAGTTTAACGCTGGTGTATGCCCTGAAAAAACGGTTTTTCTCATCGGCGTGTCGTCTGAGATAAAAAACATGATTGTGCCGTCTGCAGACGGCATTTGAACCTTAAAAAGCAGTTGAAAAACAATAGAGAACACACAAATGGCTAAAAATTTATTGATTGTCGAGTCGCCGTCAAAAGCGAAAACGTTGAAAAAATACTTGGGCAGCGAGTTTGAAATTCTTGCCTCTTACGGACACGTTCGCGATTTAGTACCTAAATCGGGTGCGGTTGACCCTGAAAACAATTTTGCGATGAAATATCAGCTGGTTAGTCGCAACAGCAAACACGTTGATGCGATTGTGTCGGCGGCGCGTGAAGCGGAAAACCTGTATCTGGCAACCGACCCTGATAGAGAAGGCGAGGCGATTTCATGGCATTTGAATGAAATTTTGAAAAGCAAACGCGGTTTGAAAAATCTGAAACCGCAACGCGTGGTGTTTCACGAAATCACCAAAAACGCGGTGTTGGAAGCCTTAAAACAGCCGCGCGAAATTGAAAACGATTTGGTTGATGCCCAACAAGCACGCCGCGCTTTGGATTATTTGGTTGGCTTCAATTTGTCGCCTTTGTTGTGGAAAAAAATTCGCCGTGGCTTGTCGGCTGGACGCGTGCAAAGTCCTGCTTTGCGTTTGATTTGCGAACGCGAAAACGAAATCCGTGCTTTTGAAGCGCAGGAATATTGGACGGTGCATTTGGATAGCCACAAGGCACGCAGCAAGTTCACTGCCAAATTGGTGCAATATCGTGGCGAAAAATTAGAGCAATTTGCTTTGCCTAATGAAGCGGTGCAAGCTGATGTTTTAAACAGTTTGCAAAATAAAGCAGCACAAGTGATTGAAGTGGAAAAGAAAAAACGCAGTCGCAATCCGTCTGCACCGTTCACCACTTCTACCATGCAACAAGATGCCGTGCGCAAATTGGGCATGACCACCGACCGAACCATGCGTACCGCCCAACAGCTTTATGAAGGCATTGACGTGGGGCAAGGTGCAATCGGTTTGATTACTTATATGCGTACCGACAGCGTAACTTTGTCGGACGAAGCCTTGACCGAAATCCGCCACTTCATCGGCGAAAAGCTCGGCAAAGACTACTTGCCGTCTGCAGCCAAGCAGTACAAAACCAAGTCTAAAAACGCCCAAGAAGCGCACGAAGCAATCCGCCCAACTTCGGTGTATCGCACGCCAGAAAGCGTGAAACCGTTTTTGTCGGCAGACCAGTTTAAGTTATACCAAATGATTTGGCAGCGTACGGTTGCCAGCCAAATGACGCCCGCTAAATTTGACCAAACCACCGTGGATATTGGCGTGGGCGAGGGTGTGTTCCGCGTAACGGGGCAAGTGCAAACCTTTGCAGGCTTTTTGAGCGTGTACGAAGAAGGTGTGGACGACAATGCCGATGACGAAGACAACAAAAAACTGCCCGAAATGAGCGTGGGCGAAACTTTACCTGTGGACGCTTTGTATGGAGAACAGCATTTCACATCGCCGCCACCGCGTTTTAATGAAGCGACTTTGGTAAAAGCCTTGGAAGAATACGGCATCGGTCGTCCGTCTACCTATGCCAGCATCATTTCCACGCTCAAAGACCGTGAATACGTTACTTTGGAACAAAAACGCTTCATGCCCACCGACACAGGCGATGTGGTGAACAAATTCCTGACCGAACATTTCGCGCAATATGTGGACTATCATTTCACCGCCAAACTGGAAGACCAGTTAGACGAAATCGCCAGCGGCAAACGCGAGTGGATTCCCGTGATGGACAAATTCTGGAAAGGTTTTCACAAGCAAGTGAGTGAAAAAGAAGGCATTGAACGCGCCAAATTCACCACCGAAGAATTAGACGAAACCTGCCCGAAATGTGGCAATCACAAACTGCAAATCAAATTCGGACGCAACGGGCGCTTCATCGCGTGTGCAGGCTATCCCGAGTGCAGCTACACGCGTAACGCGAATGAAAGCGCCGAACAAGCAGCAGAACGCATCGCCAAAGACGAAGCCGAACAAGCCGAGTTGGCAGGACGCGAATGCCCTAAATGCGGTGGCGGTTTGGTTTACAAATACAGTCGTACAGGCAGCAAATTCATCGGTTGCGCTAACTATCCGAAATGCAAACACATCGAACCTTTGGAAAAACCCAAAGACACAGGCGTGGGCTGTCCGCAGTGTCACAAAGGGCAGTTGGTGGAACGCAAATCGCGTTACGGCAAACTGTTTTACAGCTGCAGCACCTATCCCGATTGCAACTACGCCACTTGGAATCCACCGATTGCCGAAACCTGCCCAAATTGCCAACACCCTATTTTAACGATTAAAACCACCAAACGCTGGGGCGTGGAAAAAGTTTGTCCGCAAAAAGAATGCGGCTGGAAAGAGCAAATTGAAGCACCTGCGGGCAAAGGTTCAGATGAATAAGTTCGCCAAATGAACTGTGCCGTCTGCAGGTGAGTTAAGTTGTCGTGGTTGTGTTTAGTATCGGGGTCTACCTCTAAACATTGCAACTACTAAGACAAGAATAATATCGAGAATAAATGATAAAAAAAGTACCCCTAAAAACCCCATAAAAGTATGAGGTTCTATCATGATATATGCGATATAAAGACTAAAGATGGCATAGAGAAAACCAAAGGGAGACATTTTAAAAATCCTTAAATTAAAAATGTGAAAATGATTTAATAAACCGCTTGTTAATTATAGGTAATAGGAATTTGCTGAACCACTTATGCAAAGTCTAAAATCTGCCTTTAAAATTCAAACATCTATACAGAAAGTACATTCATGGAAACCCACGAAAAAATTCGCTTGATGCGAGAGTTACACAAATGGTCGCAGGAAGATATGGCGGAAAAGCTGGAAATGTCGGCTGGAGGTTATGCCAAAATTGAACGTGGAGAAGTTCAATTGAATTTGCCACGTTTGGAGCAGTTGGCGGCAATTTTTAAGGTGGATACGTGGGATTTATTGAAATCGGGTAATGGTGGTTTGATTTTTCAAATCAACGAAGGCGATAGTGGTGGCGATATTGCGCTGTATGCAACGGGCGAAGTGGCTGGCAAATTAGAATTATTGAAACAAGAATTGAAGCACTGCCAAGAAATGTTGGCTCAAAAAGAACGTGAGATTGAGTTATTGCGCCAGTTGCTTGGTGATGCAGGAAAATAATGGATGCCGTCTGCGGTCTGCGCGGATACTACTGCAGACGGCATCTTTGCATTTTTGAATGAAAATACTGGTAAAACAAATCATTAAATGAAAAACAGCAAGCACCAAAACCAAGTGCGTATCATCGGTGGCACGCATCGCGGGCGAAAATTGTCGTTTCAAAACGCCGAAGGTTTGCGTCCCACCCCCGATATGG